>CAYZOB010000050.1:0-15694 GCA_964480115.1 uncultured Candidatus Peribacteria bacterium | reverse complement strand
AAGTTGTCAGCAATCAAATTTGCTAATTCCGGGCATCTCGCTGCCAAATTTCAGATTTATTTTAACAATTTTAGAAATTTTAGATTTTTTTTAGAATTATTTTAAGAAAATTTTAAGTTTGGCTGCTATGGTGGGAAGGCTTTTTGCGCAAGAAGCTTAATTTTATCCCTTAACACAAACACAAAATGCGAAAGACCTTAAAAAAATCTTTTTCGGTGTTGGCAGCAGTAGCTTTGCTTTTGCAAGGCATGGTGCTGGAAATCGGTGCAGCCTTCGCGGCCGCGCCCGGCGACGTCGTGATTAACGAAGTAGCCTGGGCCGGCAGCAATGACAGCGCCAATGATGAATGGTTGGAACTTTACAATCGCAGCAATCAAAGTGTAAATCTCACGGGCTGGGTAATTGAAGATGACGGAGTACCCAGTTATAAATTGAGCGGAACAATTGCAGCCCATGGGTACTTTTTGATTGAAGATGGTGAAACAGTGGTAAGCACGATGACCGCGGATCAAATAATCGGCCTGTCTTTTGCCAATGCCGGAGACAGTCTGGTGCTAAAAGATCCCGCCGGAATAATCATCGACAAGGCAAATGGAGGCGGTGGAGCCTGGTATGCCGGAAATGGCACCAACAAGGCCACAATGGAAAGAGTAAATCCTGATGTAAAAGAAGATCTCGCTACAAATTGGGCGACGGCAAAAGTCGGCAATGGTGCTAAAAGCAGTGCGGGCTCCGCGATAATCGGAACACCTCATGCCGCCAATAGCAATTACGCCGGCAATGGTCCGGAGGTGCGTTTTGAAAAAAGTGAGATGTTCGTAAATATTGGAGACACCGTGAACGTGGGCGTTTATGTTGATAACATAACGGATCTATACGCGTATGGATTTGAAATTCAATATCCCTCAACTCTGCTTGCCTTTCAGTCAGCTCAGGAAGCGGCTTTTTTGAAAGCTGATGGCACAACTACCGCTTTCAATGCGGGTTTGAAAGATAAAAATCAGGGAAATTTGGTCGTAGGCAATGCGAGGCTGCTCAATCCTGCCAAAGGCGTGGATGGCAGTGGCAAATTATTCGACCTGAGTTTCAAAGTTGTAGCTTTGGCAAGTGATAGCGGAAAAATCACTTTTGCCGGTGGCAGCTTTCTGGCGGATTCGGAAGCCGATGTCTTGGCAAAATTTGCCAATTTGGACGTGAATGTAAATCCGGACAGTACGAAAGTTCCCACAATTGCCAATCTGAAAGTTGCAGAGGGCGCGCAGCGCTATAGTCTGGCGTTAAGTTGGCAGGAAGACCTTGCCAATGGCGCCAGTACCTATATCGTGAAAAGAAAAACCGTTGAGGGGGCTTATGTAATTTTGGGTGAAAGCGCGGATCCAAAATTTGTGGATAGCGATGCGGTGACAAAAGGTGGAAAAATTATTCCCGGAGTCACTTATTTTTACGCGGTGGTACCGGTGAAAAACGGGATTCAGGGAAAGGCGATAGAGATTAGTGGCAAAGAAACGCGCGGACTTATTGGCGATAATGATCGCAGTGACAATGTAAACGGCAAAGACATTGAAAATCTGGCCAGATCTTTCGGCAGCGTGAGCGCGGATGAGGAATATGATTCCATGGTTGATACTAATTTTGATGGAATAATTGACGGCAAAGATTTGATAGAAATTGGTGTGAATTTCGGCCTGGTTTATTAGCTTTTGAATGGCTTGACCTCGCCTGTAAAGGTGAACACGCCTGAGGCGGGCGGGGTCATGCTTAGGAGCATATAAAATTAAAAAATGACAATTTAAATTAAAAAATTATGAATAAAAAAATAATATTATCCTGGGCGGCGACAATGATTTTGGCGGCGTTGTCACTGATTTATTTGAACAATACTGCCTTTAGTGAGGAGCTTGAGGTGGAATTCGATGGGTGGGACAGCGAGGCGGATACGAGCATTATTTTGGATTCAAACTTAGAGGTAGAAGCTGAGCCAAGCGGGATTATAAACATGGAGGCCAAGTCCTTGGATCATGACATTTTGAAAATTTCAGTCGTGTCTATAGACATGGCTAAGCCGGTGTTGGGATTGGCTTTTCACTTAAATTATGATCCAGGCAAAGTTCGGTTTTTGAAATACGATCCGGGTGATTTTTTGGAACAAGGCGGTGATCCTTTTTATTTGGTCCAAAATGATGAAAAGAAAAAAGAAATTGTTTTTGGAGAAACCTTGAGGCGGGATGATAAATTTCCGGTGGGTGGAGGACGGGTTGCAAATTTTTATTTTCAAATTTCAAAAAAACAGGCGATGAATTTTAATTTCAAACAGGGCGCGGTATCGACAATGGACACGGTAAGACAAGACATAGACAGAATTGAATGGCAGAATCTCCGTCTAGACAAAAATGGGCGAAAAATTGTTGACGAGGTGGGTGGAGATGGCGTGGACAAAAAAGTCGCTGTAGACAGCGAAAATTTGCTTGTGGACAGTGAAAATTTGCCGGAAAATTTTTGGATAATGGTGGGAATGGGTGTGGTGATTTGCGGCTTGTCAATTTGGGTGTTTGTTAATAGGAGAAAGAAAAAAAATTATCGTGGAGTGACTTCGATTTAAAAGGAAAATGGAACTGTGTTCCATTTTCCTTGGCTGTCAAATTTTAAATACTCTTTCCTCTTTGTATTTGTAACTTAATGTATTAAATTATTGAGTAGAGTTTTCGCTTCGCTCACTTGGCTCATTGGAGCGCCTGGTAGGCGGTTGACGCAAGCGCTATCGTAGTCAAATAAATATTTTCCTATGTCTAACAACCTCATTTCGATACAGGAAGCGGCTGATTTAACTCAAAAATCAGTACAGACAATTCGTCGCGCAATTAAGGCGAAAAACATTAAATTCCGTAGAGACAAGACCCCTCAAGGCTTCAATTATCTGATAGACAAGGATTCCATTTTGGAATTTTACGATCAAAAAGCTGTCGCGACAGAACAGACAGGTGAAGTCTTAAAGCCGACTGAAAATATCAGTATAAAATCGGCCGGTGAGACGATGAATGTCGACATCGGTGATTTCAAAGCTTTTGTCCAGACAATGCAGACAATGATTGCTCAACATAGTGATGAGAGACAGAATTTTCTCAGACTGGTAAATACGATGCAGGAGAAAATTTTCGTACTGGAAAATCAGGTTAATTTGCTCAAAGCTCCAGCCACAAAGAAGTGGTTTGCTTTTTGGCAATAATTAGCCTTTATGAACCTTCAATTTTATGTTTAAAAGGACAACCTTTTTTTGGGAATGTGTGAGAAAGGCGTTTCATCTTTCGAGTTTGTTAATTGTAGTGGGATACACACTTTTGCTGAATTATTTTTCGGATAAGGTGGTGATTATGATCATGACGGCCGTGTTGTTGCTTTTGTTAGAAGTGGAAAGAATCAGACTGGATCATCATAAATCGGCATTTGTTGCGCTTTTGAATAATATGTTAAGAAGGAAAGAAAAAGATAATATTTCCGGAGTGGTTTTCATGGTAGCTTCATCTATTATTGCCTTTTCCGCTTTTGATTACTGGGTGGCGCTGACGGCGATGCTCATGACTGTTTTTGGTGATATGTCTGCGGCGCTTTTCGGCAGAGCTTTTGGGAAAAAGAGAATTTACAGACATAAAACCTGGGTGGGGACGTTGGCGGCATTTATAGCTAATTTTTTGGTTGGATTGCTCGTGATACCTCAATTTGCGATGGTCTACTTACCAATGGCCGTGGTGGCGACAGCGGTGGAATTGTTCACTCATAAACTGGATGATAATCTGACGGTGCCGCTTTTTGCCGGCTTTGTAGGTCAAATGATCGTGTACTATACTGATATCAGTCTTCCGCCAATAGATTTTACGTTTTTAGGATTATTCTAATTTTACTTTAATTTGGCAATTTGCTATTTTTGGCTGGAATGTTTTTTATGAAACAGTAACCCCAATTTTCAATGTCCCTATTCGAAAACACCCTGAAACAAATAGAAAAGGCCGCAAAAATTATGAATTTGGAGCCGGAAATTAAAAGTGTCATGTCCGTGCCGCAGAGAGAAATTGAAGTCAGTCTGCCGGTGAGGATGGATGATGGCAGTCTAAGAATTTTTCAGGGTTTTCGAGTTCAGCATAATAATGCCTGCGGCCCTTACAAAGGCGGCTTCCGTTATCATCAGCAGGTGGATAAGGAAGAGGTAAAAGCACTTTCAGCCTGGATGAGTATCAAATGTTCCGTAGTGGGAATTCCGCTTGGAGGAGCCAAAGGTGGCGTGGTGGTGGATCCGAAACTTTTGTCGGAAGGGGAGCTGGAAAGATTGACCAGGAAATATGTGCAATTGGTGGCGGCGAATGTCGGTCCTACGATTGACGTGCCGGCTCCGGATGTAAATACCAATGCTAAAATGATGGATTGGTTTGCCGATGAGTACGCTAAAATTAATGGAAAAGATTTGAATGGTGAGGGTTTTGCTTTGAAAGGCGTGGTGACCGGTAAGACTTTGCCGAATGGAGGAAGCAAAGGACGTAATGAGGCCACGGCTCAGGGCGGCTGCTATGTTCTACAAGAATATGCAAAAGCCATTGGCATGGAACCGTCCAAGACGCGCGTGATTATTCAGGGTTTCGGTAATGCCGGAGCGATAGCGGCAAAACTTCTGGCCGTAGATGGTTATGAAATAGTGGGGACTTCCGATTCAAAAGGTGGAATTGTGTGCAGTCATGGCATAGACCCTGCTGGTCTGTTGGCTTGCAAAGTGGAAAAAGGCAGCGTGGTGGATTGCGGCGTGCATGTCTCTGAGTTGAGGGGAATGGATGGCTCGACTTGCAAGAAAGTTACCAATGAAGAATTGTTGGAAACCGAATGTGATATTTTAGTTTTGGCAGCTTTGGAAAATCAAGTGACGGCGGCGAATGCCGATAGGGTTAAAGCAAAGATGATTCTGGAATTGGCAAATGGTCCGGTAACTCCGGAGGCTGATGAAATGCTGGCGAAGAGAGGCATCGTGGTGGTGCCGGATATTTTGGCGAATGCCGGAGGCGTGACGGTGAGTTATTTTGAAATGTTGCAAAACGCCGATAATAAATATTGGGAAGAAGATGAGGTAAAAGCTAAATTAAAAGATATAATGGTGAAGGCCTGGGAAGAGGTAAAAAATAATGCCGATAAGTACAAGTGTACTTTTCGTGAAGCGGCCTTTATTACCGCTTTGGCCAGAATTGGAGCGAAAATCAAAGAGAAAAAATTGATTTAGGTTTCCCGGGGACATTGATTTAAGCCAGGACATGGTTTATATTTTTATCAAGACTTTATCCAACCAGCTATGATTTCAAGTTCTTCAGTGGCCAAAGCTAAAAAGTATGTTTATGCGTTTGAAGAGGGTGGCAAAGAGATGAAGGAATTGCTGGGCGGTAAAGGTGCAAATCTCGCTGAAATGACCAATATCGGCGTGCCGGTGCCTCCGGGTTTTACAATTACTACGGAAGTGTGCCATTTGTATCTGGAAACTGCCTCACGGCAGTCAGGAAAGGGTGATTATCCTGAAGCCTTTGCCGAGCAATTGGAGATGAATTTAAAAATTCTGGAAATGAAAATGGGCAAAAAACTGGGTGATGCCAAGAATCCCCTGCTGGTTTCGGTGCGCAGTGGCGCGGCGGTTTCCATGCCGGGCATGATGGATACTATTCTAAATCTTGGTTTAAATGATGACACGGTGGAAGGGGTGATTAAAAAAACCGGCAATGAAAGATTTGCTTATGACTGTTATCGTCGCTTTGTGCAGATGTTTGGCGATGTGGTGATGGGCGTGGATCATGATCTTTTTGAGGAGGCGATTGATAAAATGAAAGCAGGAGTGGGGGTGAGGGGCGACACGGAACTTTCGGCGGAAAATTTAAAAGAGCTGGTCGAAGAATTCAAAAAAATTGTCAAAAAAAGTACAGGCAAAGAATTCCCAAAAAATCCCTTTGAACAACTGAAACTGGCGATTGAAGCGGTGTTTAATTCCTGGATGAGTGAGCGTGCCAAAGCCTATCGCAATATTCATGGCGTGGCCGGACTGCGAGGCACAGCGGTAAATGTGCAGT
Organism: uncultured Candidatus Peribacteria bacterium; assembly: GCA_964480115.1. Classification (GTDB taxonomy): domain Bacteria; phylum Patescibacteriota; class Gracilibacteria; order UBA1369; family LOWO2-01-FULL-3; genus JACRIB01. Next base: position 9,608 of record CAYZOB010000050.1, on the reverse strand, counting down.
CTATGGTTTTTGGTAATATGGGTGAATCTTCCGGTACGGGGGTGGCTTTTACCAGAAATCCTTCGAATGGCGGCAAAGAATTTTATGGAGAATTTTTGATGAACGCGCAGGGTGAAGACGTGGTGGCGGGGATTCGCACGCCGATGTCTTTGAATGAGCTGGAGGGTGTTAATGCAGCAGTTTATGAGGAACTTGTGGCGGTGAAAAACAAGCTGGAGTCTCACTACAAAGATATGCAGGACATAGAGTTTACCATTGAAAAAGGTAAGCTCTTTTTATTACAGACTCGTAATGGCAAACGTACGGGACAGGCGGCGGTAAATATCGCCTGTGATTTATTTGATGAAGGAATTCTGACTCGTGATGAGGCTTTGTTGAAAATCGATGCAAAATTATTGAGTCAGCTTTTACATCCGCAATTGAAAAAGAGTGCGGCGAAAAATGTCATCGCCAAGGGTTTACCGGCTTCGCCCGGTGCGGCCTGCGGCAAGATTGTTTTCAATTCGGAAGACGCGGTGATAATGGCCAAAAAGAAAAAAGAAAATGTTATTCTGGTGCGAAAAGAAACCAGTCCGGAAGATATTACCGGCATGCATAATGCTCAGGGAATTCTCACTTCGCGGGGAGGAATGACCAGTCACGCTGCGGTGGTTTGCAGAGGCATGGGAAAGTGCTGCGTGGCCGGCTGCACCGATATTGTGGTGAATGTGAGCGCTAAGAAGTTGATTATTGGTGACATGGTTTTGAGTGAGGGAGATGTGATTACTTTGGATGGTACGACCGGCGAAGTGATGCTGGGAGAAATGGAAATGCAGGAGCCGGAGCTGATTGGTAACTTTAAGCGAGTGATGGAATGGGCTGATGAAGTAAGGGTTTTGCGCGTGAGGACAAATGCCGACACTCCTCTGGACGCGCGGGTGGCTATTGATTTCGGGGCTGAAGGAATTGGACTTTGTCGTACGGAGCATATGTTTTTTGAAGAGGATAGAATTCATCTGGTGCGCCAAATGATTTTGGCAAAAGATGCGGAAGAGCGGGCTAAACCTTTGGAAAAATTGAAAAAAATTCAAAAGGGAGATTTTGAAGGGATTTTTAAAGTGATGGATGGCTATCCGGTTTTGGTGCGTCTTCTTGATCCGCCGTTGCATGAATTTTTGCCGGATAAAGAAGGGAAAATCAAAGAACTGGCTGTGGATTTTGGGATAACGGTGGAAGAAGTGAAAAGTCAAATCTCCAGTCTGCATGAGACTAATCCGATGCTCGGACACAGAGGTTGTCGTTTGGGAATTACTCATCCGGAAATTTATAAAATGCAGGTGCAGGCGATTGTGGAGGCGGCGATGGCGGTCAGTGGGGCGGGTGCCGATGGACGGACAGGTGTGAAGGTGGACGTGGAAATTGAAATTCCTTTGGTGGGAACGGTAAAAGAATTTGTGTATATGAAAAAGTTGGTGGTGGAGACAATTCGAGAGTATGGCGACAAGACGGATTTGGGCGCAAACGCCCTATTTGTTTATAAAATCGGCACGATGATTGAAGTACCCCGCGCGGCGATTACGGCTCATGAACTCGCTACGGAAGCGGACTTTTTCTCCTTCGGAACCAATGATCTGACGCAAATGACTTTCGGTTATTCACGTGATGACGCGGGAAGTTTTTTACCTAAATACATGGATTTGGGAATTTTGGAAAATGATCCGACGGCGACTATTGATCAGCCCGGTGTAGGAAAATTGATGCAAATTTGTGTGGAACTTGGGCGTGGCGTGAAGCCGGATTTGGATATTGGAATTTGTGGTGAACACGGCGGCGATCCGGCCTCGGTGGAATTTTGTCATAGAATCGGGCTAAATTATGTCAGTTGTAGTCCATATCGTGTACCAATAGCCAAGCTGGCGGCGGCGCAGGCAAGCCTGCGCGATAGGTAGGCGGGAGTGGTTTTGTGAACTTTTCGGAAACTCAAAATCTTATTAATCCGTAATCACTTCCCCAAGAATTTGGCCCATCGGTGTTATTGGCTTGATGAAGGCAATATTTTGGTTTCACGCACTGCTCTTGGGACCGAACAAGAAGCTCGGATGGTGGCGGATTTACTGATGGAGGGAGATAGCGGTTACAGTGTCCCCAAAAACAGCAATGAAAATCACAATGTGGCCTTACATGAGCCATGAAACACGGCGGGCCTGAATTTTGGGGACACTTTTTATAAACCCGGGTACAGATTCGTAAAATATTTTTCTAAATTTGCAACTTAAACTTCACAAAATCTACACGATTTTAGATTTATTTTAATATTATTTTAAGAAAATTTTAAGTTTGGTAGGTACACTTTTTGCGCCATAGTTATTCACAAAAAAACATGCAAATCAAAAGTCTTATAAATCCGCAGCACGACTTAAGCAATCCGGACTTGAATTTGAGCAATTTTTCCGACAAAGATCTTTATCACCTATGTCAGAGGTACGGTAATGGCATTAAAATTTTACGGCGAGTTTTTGCAGTTTTGCTGGTGGAAGTAAATCGGAGAAAATTACATAGAAAATATGGTTTTGAAGGTATATATGAGTTTGCGGCGAAAGTTGGCGGGATGAATAGGCAGCTAGTTAATAGAATATTGTGGTTGGCCGAAGCACTTAAAGATAAGCCGTATTTGTGGCGTGAATTTAAAAAAGAAGGATGGAGTAAAGTGCGAGTGGTGGCTAGTGTGGCTACTATTGAGACTGATAAACTTTGGGCAGAAAAAGTAAGCGTTTTATCTAAGCCTGCACTGGAAGTGCTAGTGAAAGATTGGCGAGAAAAGAATATGTTAAAAAATGAGCATGAAAAATTTCGTGATAGAAATGGTAACGAAAATTTGTTTGATTTTGCTAATAAGGTAAATGACGAGGAAGAGAGGCAAGCCGCTGGTGGCAATTTGTTTAATTTTGTTAATGCTGCCCCGGAAAACGTTTTAGTCAGTGTCCCCAAAAACAGCAGTGAAAATCTAAATATGCTTTCAAATAAGCTGTTAAACACGGTGGGCCTGAATTTCGGGGACACTCTGGTGCGCATGCGCTTAAAAGTAACTCAAGAAACGGAATTCAAATTTCTCCTTTTCAAGCAACAACTTTGCAAAAAGAAAAAGGAGGCTTTGACTTCCGGGGAGGTACTAAAGGTTTTGCTGGATGGAGTGGAGTTTAAAAGAATTTAAAAATTTGCACTGTTAAATTTTCGATGTAAGCTGGCCCGGAAAGAGCCAAAGAAACATTTGCCCCCGCCTGCGGCGGGGCTGCTACTCATCCCCCCAATTCAGCTTCTGCCTGAGCATTTTGTAGTAACGGTTTTTGGTGCGAATGATATAGAGATAGCGGCGGCTGCGGCGAACTTTTACCTGATCGCCGTATTTCAGCATGCAGGGATCCTGGCCGTCAATGGTCAGGCCAATGGTGGAAATATCTTCGGCGCGACGCTCTGTTTCGACCGTGATTGTGAGAAGTCGCCCACCCGGCACCACTACAGACCTCATGGAAAGCGAGCTGGGGCATATCGGCGTAATAATGAGCCCTTCTATCATGGGATGGACAATCGGCCCGCCAGCCGAAAGAGAATGGGCGGTAGAGCCTGTGGGCGTGGCGACGATGACTCCGTCGGCTTTGAATTTCACTACACGGCGTCCATTCACTTCCAGGTCAATAGTTATAAGACGGGCAAAAGCGCCTTGATTAATAACGGCATCATTTAAAGCGAGATAAGTTTTAATTTTTTTGCCTTTGCGGTAGAGGGTGGCGCGCAAAAGTGAGCGACGATCAACCACGAATTTATCTTCAAAAACCAGATCGAGAGTTTCGAAAAGTTTTTCGGGATTGGTTTCAGTGAGAAAGCCCAGATTGCCAAGATTCACGGGAAACATCAAAACTTTATGCTGAGAAATGGAGCGGGCGGTTTTCAGCAGCGTCCCATCGCCACCGAGGGTAATCGCCATATCCACTTTTCTGAGAATTTCCTCTTTTTTATGGGCTTTCTGATTTTTGAAAAAAAGATTGGTGTTGGGGTCAAAAAATAGTTCTTTTTTTCCAGCTTTCAAATAGCTGACAAGTTTCTTGAGAAGGCGGAGATTTTCCGGCTTTTCCAATAGTCGATGCTTGCTGATGATTCCTACCGTTTCAATTGGTTTGTGAGACATTGGGTAATTTGTTATTAGTATTATTCTGACATGTTATGTCATTGCCAGCAACTTATTTTGTAAACTTTGAACAAATCTATCATAAGGAAAAAAGTGGCTATGTTAAAGAAAAATGTTTGTGCCGATGTGGTATCTAAATTTAAAGCGCTTTTCTAATTTTTTCCACATCCGCTTTCTGCAAATATTTGGGAATATTCTTCCAGCTCACATGGAAGCCATATCCCCCACCAAGCATTTCCTTAATGGCTTCTTCCCTGCTCCAGCCCTGTACCACCATGCGATACATGGCAATCACCACGCCCGTGCGATCCGAGCCGTGTTTACAGTGTACATAGATAGGGTAGTTATTTGCGTCCGTGAGGATTTTCAAAGCTTCAATAATGGCTTTGTCTTCAATCTTCCAAGCAAGCATGCGAATATGTAAAGATTTGAATTTCGTGCCTGTTCTTTTGATTTTGTAGCGATCGGTATGGAGAAATTCAAGGTCGAGGATAGTTTTGATGCCGCGGCTCTGGAGTTCTTTCAGATTTTTTTGGGTCGGACGAGGGCCACGATAAATATTTTCGGTAACTTTATAAAAATTACTAATTTTGCTGTCTGTAAGCGGCTGGGCCCAAGTGGATGGACGCTCTGCGGCGGGGACGGGAGGAGATGTTTCATAACCGGGCGTGAGATAAAAAAAGGCTAGAATTATAAGAAAAACGATGATTAGCAGCAGGTAGAATTTTGGTGATTGGAGAAATGCGTAAAATTTCATGTAGAGGTGATTTAAATCAGAGGTACGTTCCCGGGAACGCATTTTAACTCAGAAATGGTATAAAAAATACAGGATTTTTTATCACTTAACGGTTTTTTGAAAAATTTCAAGAAGTTGTTTGGCGGAATTTTTCCAGGAGAATTTTTTGGCTTGAATGAGACCTTTGGCGCGGAGCTGAGTTGCCAGTTGCGGCTCTTTGATGATTTTCAACATGGCGCCGGTGATTTGGTCGGGGCTCTCCGGATTTATGAACAACGCGGCGGCGCCAACCACTTCCGGAATGGAAGAAGTGTTGGAGGCGATGATGGGGCAGCCACATTGCAGGGCTTCCAGAGGCGGTAAACCAAAGCCTTCATAAAGAGACGGGAAAACCAGGGCGGTGGCGAGGCTATAGAGATTTACCAGGCTTTTGTTGGAAAGATAGCCGAGCAGATGAATTTTTTTGGTGAGATAATTTTCCTTGATATTGGCGTGAATTTTTTCGTAACCGTAGCTAAGGTGGAGTGCCGATCGAAGTGATCGGCCCCAGCCATTTTTGCCCACGATGATGAGGTGGTAATCCGGATTCAGGTCGCTTACTTTTTTAAAAGCCTTGATTAAATTCAGATAATTTTTACGCGGCTCAAGCGTGCCGACGGCGAGGAAAAATTTAGCCGGAAGATTGGTTTGTACAATAAAATCTTTTAAATTTTCTTTGGGAATCGGCAGAAATTCCTCACCGGCACCGCAATATACAGTGGTGATTTTTTGCGAATCATAATGAAAGCGCTCAAGCAAATCGGCGCGGGTGTTTTCAGAGACGGTGCAGACGTGGGCGGCGCGACGAAGTGCGCGGCGGAGTAGTAGCTTCTCAATGATAGTGGCTTTTTTATTGTGAGTGTTGGGATAAAGGAAAGCTATGAGATCGTGGATGGTGAGAATAGTTTTGATGGTGGACGGAAGAATGCCGGGAATGATGTAGCTCGAAGGCGCGAAAAAGATATCTGCCTTTTGCTTTTTGATATCGCGGGCGACCCGGTAGTGCCAAAAGAAGCTTTTGCCGGAAAAAAGTTTTATTTGAGCATTTTTGAATTGGGAGAAACCGGGAATGCCATCGCGGGCGTAGAGGATATAATCATTTGTAGCGTCGATTTTCAAAAGATTTTGAACGAGGTGGAAAGTGTACCAGCCCTTGCCGGCTTTCTCTCCCCCAGCCTCACGAATATCGATGGCGATTTTCATGTGGATAGTTTATGACAGAATCGAGGATTAGACAATTAGTCTCCTTTACATTCCCAATTTTTGGATTATGCTAAAATCGTCAGATTGTAATTAATAAAAATTTTTATGCCAGATTCATTGAAGCTCAGATTTATGAAATTGCCGCTTGTCAGAAAAATGATTTTAATTGGTGGTTTTTTGACGGCTGTTAGCGTATTTATGCCCTGGTATAATGACGTAGACAGATTCAATATTGGCGAGACTTTTCTGGGGATTTCCGGGCCGCTGTATTTGGCCGGACTCTTGGTTTTTATTGCCGGAGCGGTTTCAATGGCGCTTATCGGCATTCAGTTAATGGAGAAACGTGTGCCAGGCTTACCTTTCAAAGAAAATCATCTTCATCTTGCATGCAGTGTGCTCTCATTGTTCATGCTGATTCTGACGGCTTCGGCTTATTTCCATCCGAAATTCGGGGTGAATTTGACGGATAAAAACGTGGGATTTGGCATGATCTTGGCTTTTATTGGAACCGGAATTGTAATGCTGGGAGGCGTTTTAGCCTATAAACAAAAAGAGATCAGTTTTGATACTGAGGGAAGTATCGCGCCATTGATCGATATGAACAGGGAAAAGGCCGATTTGAATATGCGAAATAATATTACTGTCGGCGAAGCGATGGACAGGCATGAACAAGTGCAATATGGTGGAAAATCTTCCGGCTGGGGACCGGTGCAAGAGTCGATTAATAATGTTAAAAGAGAGGATGAATAGGGCCTAAAGCATCAAATACCGGATAAATACACCGCCCAGAATAATGCGATAATAGCCGAAAAACGCAAAACCCCATTTGTCGATGATTTTTAAGAAGATTTTTACGGCCACCCAAGCGGCGATGAAGGAAATCGCGGCGCCGAATATTAAAATAATAAATTCCCGGCCGGAGAGACCGGCTGGAGTTTTCAGCAAATTATAGCCCGCAGCGGCAGCCATTGTCGGCACAGCCAGCAGAAAAGAAAATTCCGTGGCCTGTTTCTTATTATAACCATTAAAAACTCCGCCAATAATAGTCGCGGCAGCTCTGGAAACTCCGGGAATGACGGAAATACTTTGAAAAAGTCCGATGAGAAAAGCGTTGCGATAAGAAATTTTTTCAAGCTCGGCGTGGCGGGAAGGAGCGGAGGCGATTTTTTTATTCAAAAGAATCAAAATAATTCCTCCAATAATCAGTGAAATCGCCACTACTGTCGGGCTGAATAAATAATTTTTGATAATTTTATAGAGAAATAAGCCAATAATGGCCGTGGGTATAAAGGCTACGGCTAATTTTTTGTAGATCAGCGTGTTTTTCAGAAACTGCTTGGAATAGAGGAAAACAATAGCCAAAATTGCGCCAAGCTGAATACTGATTTCGAAAGTTTTTACGAATTCCGGGTTTTCCGGTTTCAGCAATTCGGAAACTAAAATCATATGTCCGGTAGACGAAACCGGCAAGAATTCCGTCAAGCCTTCAATGATTCCAAGAATTGTTGCGTCAAAAAAATTCATTAATTATGGCTGATTATAATATGATTAAACTGCAAACCGTGCCATAAATCAAAATGCTGATCATGTCCTGAATGACCGTGGCGATTGGGCCGGAGCCGGCTGCCGGATCTTCGTGAATTCGCTGAAAAACCTGGGTTACCATTAGGGCCACAAGCGGCGCGGTGGCAATGGCAATAAAAGTTGCCAGGGAAATGCTAAGTGTTAGCAGATCATTTTTGAGCCAAACAAATGATATGATTCCCGAAAAAATTCCAAAGATAAGGCCAAAAATTATTCCGAGAATAAATTCCTTATGAATATAACTGCTGAATTTTGCCTTGCCTGTGCGCAAATCTCTGGAATAAATCGCTTCCGTCTGTGTGCCTACGGCATCGGCAATATAAACTATAAATGGCATGAAAAAAGCAATTTGTATGTTGCGACTTAGCACTTCTTCAAAGGTGGAGGTTGCAAAAGAAATAATTATACCAAGAAATAAACCGATCATCAGCGTCGGCATTCTCAATTTCAGTAAAGTGCCAATGGAGTCATAATCGTCATCGGCGTATTGGATTTTATCTGTGTCTTTCATGGCTTTTTTTGCTTTATAGGCGCTCATAATATAGGTATGAGCGCTTGGAACCAAGAGGAAATCTTTTTATTTCACCTTAAAACTAAACATCATTCCGGCTTCAAGATGTTCGGCAATATGACAATGCGCCATCCATTCGCCCGGATTGACCATGTCAACTAAAAGCTCGACGGTGCTGCCGTTGGGGATAAGCACGGTATCTTTCCATACCATGTTATCGTTTTTTTTATCATCCTCACTCAGTACCAGAAAACGCTGACCATGTAAATGAATGGGGTGCTGCATGGGATGCATAGACTCCGGATCATTGAAAATTTTAATTTTAACCTTGTCGCCAACTTTGAAATTCCAATCAATATCCGCATTTTCCAAACCGCTATCTTCATCAACAACCTTCCATTCGAGAGTATCCACGCTTGAATTGCGGTTCATCATGTCCATATTGTCCTCCCATTCGATCGGCTGTGTTTCCTCCATGCCCATCATGGAGTCATCCATTGCGCTTCCACCGCCCATCATCATGTGTTGATTTTTGCCATTGTTCATTGCGCTTTCGGCGGACTTCATCGTGAGAGAGAGTTTTAGATTCTTATCGATCGGTTTATCAAAATAAGCCCGAAATGGCGCGATACTTGCGACAATGTCATCATTTGTTCGCAGGGTGGAAAATTCTTGCTCGTAAGATTTCGCTATTTGTTCGCTGACAATAGTGATATTACCAAGTTTATAGGTTTTTTCCGGTGTTTTATGGGTAAGCTGATACGTACCCGCTTTCGGAAACAAAACTTCAACGATAACACGTTCTGACGGGCTCAATATCACACTGTCTGCGAATGTTTCTTTTTCGTATTTCCCACTGTCACCTCCAACCAGCTTCATTTGTGTTCCGGGAATGGAAATGTTGAATGTGCGGGTATTGGCAGCATTGGTAAAATAGAAACGAATGATCTCACCTTGTTTGGCGTTTAGCGCGTAGTTTGTTTCGCCATTTGTCAGCATAGTATTGCCGAAGCGCCCCATAAGCGTGTAGTTGGCAGTCTCTTTATTGAAAGCGACAATTTTACCGTTCTCTATTAAAATATCATCCAAAAAAAGCGGAATTTCACGATTTACCGGCGACCAAAAGCTTGGATCGCTTGGTACCACCCAGTAATTTCCGTAGAGTCCAAGCTCTTGCGCGTAGTCTTCACGGATGTGCGGATGATACCAGTACATGCCTTCATCGGGGAATTTCAATTTGTAGGTAAATGATTCGCCGACACCTACGGCTTTCTGTGAGACGTCGGGCACGCCATCAAACTTATTATCCAGTCGCACGCCGTGAGAATGGATCGTTGTTTCAACATCGGTGTTATTGGTAAAATTCAGCGTAA
>CAYZOB010000049.1:0-89756 GCA_964480115.1 uncultured Candidatus Peribacteria bacterium | reverse complement strand
AGTTGATTCAATATTGTGCTAGCATTTGTCATGGCGAAAGGGGGTTTAGGATTTGTTGTTTGCACACATATCTTTAAACCTTTTTTCGTTATTCTCTAAATCAAAAACCCTCAATCCCTAAAAAGTTAACGGGACAGGAGTCTTGTGGTAGAGGATCGGTTGACAATAGAGGCGAGATGATCTGAGTATCGATGGCCAGGGGAGTATCGATCGGCGTAATAATGACCTCCTGCGTTTCCGCTGGAGCGGGTTGAATCTGTACCGTCAAATTTTCAGCGGCAAGGACGGGAAAAGTCGAATTTATAAAAATTAAAAAAGATAAGCTGAAGATTGATATTTTTCTCAACATTGTTTTTTCACAAACATTAAAAGCCGACTTTTAATTTACTCGTGGTTCAGATAGTTGTTAAGTCCAGTTTTGCAAAAAGTGTTGAACAGAGCTCAACACCATTCTACTTTAGAGCAATTTGCGCCTTGGGCATACTGATGTTTGGCTCTTTGATATACAAGGGCTTAACCAGTTTTTCGGCGGGGAAATTTGGCTTTTTCTCAAGGTTTTGTGTGATGATTTTCCGCATGGCGGTAGCGAAATTTCCTGGCAATTTCTGGAATTTAACATTGTTGAGAGTATTGATTTGATCAGGCGTGATGTCACCGGTGACAGTTTTAATTTTTCGTGAGCGGAGAGTTGAATTCAGCTCCGGTAAATTTACAAGTTCAGGATTAGTCCCGGAGTGTTTACTTAAAAAAACTCCGCCGCTGCCGGCGTAAATCAGGATTGGTAATTCGCTGCGGCTATGCCAATATTCGAAAGTGGAGGGTGCGAAAATTTTGGCACCGGTAAGATAGGAAATAGTGTTGGCAACGGTTACGCCCACGCGCAGTCCGGTGAAAGAACCGGGGCCCTTGATGACGTAAATCTGGCCAATGTCGGAAAATTTGCTGGTGGATAATAGTTCATCAATGGCAGGCATTAATTTTTCAGCTTCATTGTTGCGTGCTGGCCAGGATTTGTGGGCAAGAAGTTTGATAGAGCCGCAAGTTTCGAAAAGATATTTGCTGTTTTTGATTGAAATTCCGTTCCCTCCGACGCTACGGGCGGAGCAGGCGAGAACGGAATTTTTAAAAAGTGCAATTCCTGTACGAGATGAAGCCGTATTTATGGCTAGAATAAGCATAGAAAAATCATAGTTAGTACAGTGCCTCTACCTCCACTCCGGTAAAATAATGCTGCAAAATTTCCCTGTAATTTTTACCCTGTTCGGCCATTCCTCTAGCGCCACAGCCACTCATTCCCACGCCATGGCCGGCGAATCCGGTGCTACCCTTACAATATGAATCATCCACGCTGACCAAATATGGCGTCGTAGTCCAGCCCCATACTTCTTGGGCACTTTTTGTTTTCACTCCGTCACTTTGGCTAAAAAAAGGGGTTTTTACGACTTTGCCACCATAGGTGATTACCTCACCGTTGGTTGCTTCCACGGCCGCGACCACATTGGGCGCGCGTTTTTCAAAACCGTACCCCAAATACTTCTGGCTCACCGCCGGGCTATCATCCAAATCATAAGGTTTTCCCGGAAATTTGCGATCGCTGGAAATATAGTATTGTGCATAACTGCGAGCCGCTACCATTACCGCTTTGATTTTTTCCGTTAATTCGTCATTGGTCTCTTCGGCAATGCCTTTCATATAATCTTCCAGCGGCAATTCATTGATGGCAATCAAACCGCCATCATCACGGATTTCCAGAATGCCACGATACTCATTATCATTACTGCTCCAGCCTGTCGTGCGATTGAAGTTCTTGATTTTCAAAATAGCGTTATTGTCCGGCACGAAACGGATCGGATCGGATTTCAGAAAATTCGAATCACCCGCCTGGATGCGATATTTTCCGCTTTCCGCGCTGACATTAGCGGCATCCCCGAAGTTCAAAGTCGTAAGCAATGTAGTACCGGAGTAAACTTTAAAACTACCGTTGGCGGTAATTTGCGGATCTCCTGAAAAACTCAATTTCACTCTAATGGTCGAACCGGAATTGGAGCTTTCGGTGCTGGTCTGAAGCTGCTTATCTCTAATTTTATAATAAAAATACAGTGGTTTCTGAACAAATTTTTCGCTATTCATTTTTGGTGTAACCAAAAGCACTCCCTTCTCACCGACGGCGTCTTTAGCCACCTTCGCAGTGAAAGTAATCGTACCAATTTCTCCGGGGCTTACGTTCGATGGAAAAATTTTTAAATTACCGATCGTGAGATCACTACTCCTGGCAAAGGCAGTTTTGAGATTTTCCTGAGTCCAGCTATTCATACCAATATTCCGTAGGCTGATAGCGAGATTATAGCTCGCGCCCTGTTCCCAGTTCTTGGTGACAGATTTTGATAAAAGTTCGGAATCGTATTCGCGTTCATAAATAATCGTTTCAAAAGAAACTTCCTGCTTGGAAATCCAAGTGGCACCTTCCATTAGCGGCGTGAAAATTTCCTTGTAATAACCGGTGTTTTGCTTGGCGGTATAAGTAAAATTAAATGTACCGTTTTTGTCAGGAGTCACACTATTCTCCTGCAAATCAGCTATAATGCCAAAGCTGTTTCCTTTTAAAAAAATTTTGCCTTCGCCGCTATTATCCCAAGCTATATTGCCTTTATTTCTCAAAGTAATTGAGCCGGTGAAAACTTCGCCGAGTTTCATGAGTTTTTCCGGAAATTTGGTGCTGACCAATTCATATTTGTATACCGGCTGTTCTATACTTATTGGAATAATTATTTTGTCATCGGGAATTTCCGTACCATTCATGCGCGGAGAAAAATTGAGATAAACCGTTTTCGGTTTTTTCTCGGCTTTGACTTTGAATTTAAAAGTACCCATATCACCGGAATTCACCGAGCTTTCCTGCATCAGGGCAAGGTCATATCCCCTGCGTCCCGGAAAAGAAATCACGCCGGTAAAATCCCCACTATCCTGCATGCGCAGATAGGTTTTATTATTCCAGGAGTTTTTGCCGATGTTTTGCAACTTGACCGTTAAATCGCGCTCTTCATTCGGTTTCAATTCCAAATAAAAAATTTCCGAACTATCCTGATAATCATAGTCTTTTACAAATTTTGCCTTGAGATTGAAATTTTGGCTGGCCAAAATTTTGAGCATGGGAATTTTATCGTAGAGAAATTGTCCAGGACAATCCGTGCTCATAATGTCACGATGCCCAATAAGATTGGCCATGATTTTGCCACGAAACTCCGATTCACCCTGAGAATCGATGCCATGAATTTTGCTTTTTTTGTAAATAAATTTACCCGTTTTGACAATTGCTTCCTGCGGCACATCATTCTGGGTAAAGTTGCCTAAAAAAGAAATGCCGATCGAACCATGATTTCCCGCTCCGGCATGCGCGCCAATCACTCCTTCGCCGCCATAGCGCCCCTCATAAATATTGCCCTGCTGATCAACAATATAATTATAACCTATGTCGCCCCAACCACGAGTTACCGCGTGGTAGTAATAGATATCGCGTATGGCTTGTTTGGGATTATCGAGGTTGGCAACGCCTGCGGTGTGATGAATCACTATTTTCTCAACTTTATCGGGATATTGCAGCGGCCATTTGTACTTGTTACCATTGTCATCGGTATCCACGACACGGGAATACTGCAATTCGTTGGCATATTTATCATAGAAATCAGGATCGAGATGAATAAGCTGAGGCTCGGAATTATTGTCGGCGAGATAGCGATAGGATTCATTCGCACCCCAGGAAGATCGGCTGATTACTTCAGGATCGCTGGTACTTTGCATTAAACTTTTCAAATCGGTTATGTCTGCGACATAGCGGGTTGCAGGCTTTTTTTCGTAGATATTTTCACCGGTTCTGAGGAAAGTCCATGCGGAATTTTTTATCAAAGGTACTTTACTGCCGTCTCCGTACATAATATATTTGTACTGTAAAGCGGTGGCCGGATTGGTAAGAGCCATCGCATATTTTTTTCCTGCCTCCAGCTTGTCTTCCTCTTCTTCGAGATCAAGCCAGTCCGTCCAGGTTCCATGAATCTTGAATTTTGCCTGTACCTGAACATTAGTACCTTCAGGTGAAATTTCATCCCAAGCTCCGCCTACTGCCGTAAATTCAAAATCAGCGGTTTTCACCTCGGAAATAAAAAAATCCATGGTTTTGAAAGTAGCGGGAATACTCGTTACAGAGGCAAAAAAATGTGACCGGATAGTAATTACCCGGTCGTCGCGGATAGTCTGAATATGGTTGCTACTATTGCTAACAACAAGCAGACCGAATAAAATAATTACGAGCGCAGGAAGTGAAAATCCCAGATAAAAAGCGTTTTGTTTTAGTGCTTTCATATGCTGTGAACTTAGCATTTTTTGGCTATACCAACAAGCATTGCCAAGCCAATAATTGATAATTTCACTTTACAAAGCGAATCTTTAAAGCTAGAGTTGGTTTCGTCCCGTTCAAAGCACAAAGGGCATGAGTTTTTTTCATTAATAATTATAATCTTCCAGGGCATGCGAGGCTAAGTCTTAAATAAGTAATTTTTCTATGGAAGTTTCCTATAATCTGCGTTATCAAAAAAGTAATTTTGCGAATAGAATAATTCTCGATAAAGAAGGCGAAGTGGTAATTTACAGTAAGGGTTTTCGCCTCAAAGGAAAGGGAGCCGGAGACAAGGGTGAGCTGATAAATTTTTCCGAGATTAAGGAATTCTATTTCCGTGATGATAAGCTGTTTTTTATTACCTTCATGAAGGAGAAGTATACACTATCCGAGGCGGCGACGCTTTTTGATCAGCTGGTAGTGGATATTTATAAATCACGCAATGAATTCCTGATGGATGCACTATTCATGAAGGCCGGAAAATTGAAAGCGGAGTTTGATGGTGCTTTCCAGCAAGTCAGTAAATTCGGCAAACCCATTAATAAAGGCACAGGTAAATTACGCTTGTATGAGGGAAGTTTGCTGGTTATTCCTCCAAAACAAGATGCATTCAGTATGCATTTTAATTTTGTGAATTTTTACGAATTTGATGAAGATGAATATACTTTGAAAGTGGTGATGGATGACGGCACGACAATTATTTTTTCACAGCTGGGCAATGATTTTGAGTTTTTTCAGGAAAAAATGGATGCATTACTGGGGGGTATGTATGAAACAATCGTGAACGATGTTTTGAAACAGGCTTTCATGCAATTTCACGCAAGCACTCTACTGAAACTCGCTTATAAGATGAAGGCCGGCAAAGCGGTGTGCTTGAAGGATTTACAAAAAATGGATAAGGAATTGGCGAAAGAAGTGGAAGAATTTATTTTCCAGGATGAAATTTTGAAAAAGAAGATGGGCTTTTTGCGAGACATGGTGGATGATTACAATGTTTTTTATGGCATTGCGCGGGATGATGCGGTGAAAAATAATTTTATCCGCTGGGTGATGTATGCCATTCCGGCTCAGAACACGGTGGCTTTTTGTATTCTGCCAAGATGGCAACAAAGTGGTCAAACGGCTGGAGCTGCTAAGAATAAGCCGGATAGACACGAAACTTATTTTTACAAAATTATTATGGAGCAGGGTGCGCCGGCAGATAAACTGGAGGATAAAATCATGGAAATAGATCAGGCGTTGGTGAATTTGCGTTTCGTGAAAGATCCTTGTTTTAAAGATAAACGCGAACTTCGTCACTCACCCTATCAATATGCCATTCGCAAACTTCCATATTTAAGAATTTTGCGTAAATCCTATGTAGGTCTTGCCAATGCCGCTGATCCCGACGAATGGATCAATCAGGTAAAAGAAGTTTTGAAAAATGCGGCGGTTTGAGTTAAAGTGTGAGCCTAGATTATAATTTAATATTAAACATATGCATCAAGTATTCACAGATGAAAATTTCGAAAAAGAGGTTTTGAAATCAGATATTCCCGTACTGGTGGATTTTTTTGCCGAATGGTGCGGACCCTGCAAAATGATGGGGCCTATCATTGACGGGCTGGCTGGGGAATATGAGGGAAAATGGAAAATTGGAAAAGTTGATGTGGATCAGGCGCCAAAAACCGCTGAAAAATATAGCGTTCAGAGTATTCCTACTTTGCTGTTCTTTAAAGATGGAAAAGTGGTAGACACAAGTGTGGGCTTTCAGGCCAAGGAAAAGATTAAGGCGAAGTTGGGCTAGGACGTTCCAGAACTGCGTTTTGTTCCGGAATTACTGCATTGAGCATATCAAAACTAAATTCCGTTACCGCCTAGCCGGACAGGCAGGCAGGCGGAAGGTGTTATGTGGTAACTGGAAATGTGTTGTTTTAATCAATCGTTTCCCAGCCCTCATTGTCGTGAGCATCTCTGTCAAAATCTTTAATGATTGCTCTGGCCGCATCACCCACTTTTAGAATTAATTCTCTTAGACGGTTAATTGCAATGGAATTCGCTTTCGGAGCGAGCTTCACATAAAGAAGGCTGTGATATAATTCAACTACTTGCTGAATATTTTTGACTACTTCGGAGTTGGGACCATGTATTGCTGCCAATTCCTCTTCAATTTCATAAAATCTCTTGCCGAGATAAGGATTATGGTCTTTCAAATCCGGTGAATAGAAATAATAAACTTCATCTCCTGGCACAATTTGATACAAAAAAGGTGGCACATCATTAACTCCTGAACAGATAAAATCCCAGCTGGCAGATTCTCCTGCTCTAGAAAAAGTTTTTTTTATTAAAATTTGCAGATCGAATTGTATTGCTTTGGCAGTGGGCTTGGCAGCTCGAAATTTTTTAAAACTTTCAGGTTGAATTGTTGTAGCTAGATTGCCTCTACCATCATTTTCAACAACTCCATAGACTACACATTCATCTTTAAGTCGGTCTTTTACCCCTTCAATATCAAAATCCTTGCATGGGAATGATTCGGTGGACAAGGCTAGCCCCCTCCTTCCCATGCTATCAACCCCGTTAGCAATTTGACTAATTGTGTCCATGACTCTTTGGACTGCTCTTTCTGTTTCACTTAATGATTCTAAATCAACTTTGCCACCGGGAACCAATGATAATTTGGACATAAAATTATTTAAAGGTTGTTATATTAGCTTATCTTTCATTGATTTGTCTAGTCGCTGAAATCGCGTTCCCTGGAATGTGATTTCATGAAGGCATCGGACCGGTGGCTAAAGAGCTTTGTTTCAATAATCCTCTTTAGGTAAAGCATTTTTAGCTTTCGTGGCTGCCGCTAAAGCCAGCTTATCCACCTGATTATTTTTCTTGTTGGTGGCGTGAGCTTTTACCCAAACCCACTCGATATTGAGCCAGGCGCGAAGTTTATCAATCTGCGCCCAGAGGTCGGTATTGGCTTTGCGCTTCCAGCCTTGATTTAGAGTGCCCATGAGGAGATTGGAATCGCTGTAAATCGTTATTCTCATGCTGGCAAGTTGGCCTTTGTTGAGATTTTCACGAAGCCATTCCAGGGCTTTTATTATTGCCATCATTTCCATGCGATTATTGGTGGAGTGAGGCTCGCAGCCGGAGAAGCTAATGTCAGTAGCAGCTGAACTCTTTGATTCCTTGAAATTCGATTTTGTTGAGCTTATTGATTTTCTTGGTAAGTTCTCCGGGTTTACAATGAGCACGCCCCAGCCTCCCGGTCCGGGATTTCCCAGGCAGCTTCCATCAGTGTAGATCTCAATTTTATCGTGCATGAAGTGAGTTTTTATCTGGCTAATTATCAAAGTAAGGCGGAATTTTTACAAGCTGTATTTTTGGCAGATGGGATTATGGATAGAAGATCAGAGCAATTTGGCATAAAAATTGGAAAATACTGTACGAATTTTTCTATCTCCTTGCCGATTTATTAATTCCACCTACAATGGCCATATGAAAATCCGCATTATTCAAATCGGCAAAACAAAAGATGACTATGTCCTTGAAGGGATGGAAGAGTTTGTTAGACGACTCAAACCGTTTGTAAATATGGAATTTATTACTTTGCAAGAAGTTGCGGTCGCAAAAACTTTTATAAAGGAAAAGGCTATAGAAGCCGAGGGCAAAGAAATTTTAAAAACTATTGAGAATTTTAAAAAAAACTCGAGTCAAGAAGCCGTCGTTTTGCTGGATGAAAATGGCAAAGAGATGACTTCCATGGAATTTGCCGGATTCCTGGGAAAATTTGCAGATATGGGACAGACGATGAATTTTGTAATTGGTGGACCTTACGGATTGTCAGAGGCAGTGAAAAAATTGCTAGAAGTAAGGGTAAATTCGAGTAAAATAGCCTTATCCAAAATGACTTTTACCCATCAAATGATTCGGCTTTTTCTGTTGGAACAGATTTATCGAGGGGTTTCAATTCTAAAAGGAAAGGAGTATCATAATGTATGAACAATTTACAATTTTTAATTAACAATTATGATCGGACTGTTGATAATGTGAATTTGCTAAATTGATCGTTTATAATTCATAATTGATAATTTTTATGGCAGAAGTCGTAATTTATACAAAAACTTATTGTCCGTTCTCTCAGCAGTGCAAAGAATTTTTAAAAAAGAAAGGGGTGGCATTTGATGAAAAGCTCATTGATTCCGATCCCAGCACACTGGCGGAAATGGAAGCTAAAACCCCGGGTGATAGAAAAGATACTCCGCAGATTTTTATTAATGGTCATCATATTGGCACTTTTGACGACTTGAAGGCTCTGGATGCGACTAACGAGCTGGGAAAACTTCTAAATTAAGCCTATGTCCAAATGGACGCTTTTGCTTGGAGTAATAGCGGCAACAGTCATTCTTTATAAAGTCCATATTAAGGAAGTGACTTTTGTCGATGTGGTGAAATATGTGGTAGTGAATCGAGAAAATGGCAAGGCCGCCGACAGTCAGAATAGTTCAAGTCTACCCGCTATGGCCAAATCACATTCCCGCCTGTCTGCCGGTAAAAATGCCGCTATGAATCTTGTCCAAAAACCCAAGAGCCTTTCAATCATGGCTTTTGGGGATGTAATGTTGGGGCGATATGTACGCGTATTGATGGATGAAAATGGTCTAAATTATCCTTTCGAAAAAATTCCAAATCCGGCCGGATTATTCACGGAGGATGCAAACGTGGTGTTTGGAAATTTAGAAGGTCCTATCGATGGGCAGGGTAAAAAAGGCGGAACTTCAATGATGTTCTCTTTTAATGAAGACATTGGAGCACTTTTGAAAAATTATGGCTTCACACTGCTTTCTATTGCCAATAATCATGCGCAGGATCAAGGTCAAACAGGTCGCGAAAACACCATTAAAACCTTAGAAAAAAATGATCTCGGCTGGTGTGGTAATGCAAATGAAGCTGACTCAAACAGTGTACATTATGGCACCGTCGGAAGAGAAAATTATGCTTTTATTTGTCTGCATAGTGCAATTCGCAAGCTCGATCTGGAAGCTGCTCTTGAACTTATAAAATCGGTACGCAAAAATGTGAATTACCTGATCGTTTCAATCCATTGGGGTATCGAATATCAACATAAGGCAAATTATGAGTTACAAATTGAGCCGGCGCGCGCCTTTATAGATGCCGGAGCGGATCTGATAATCGGCCATCACCCACATGTGGTGCAAAATTTTGAAGTCTATAATGGAAAGCTGATTTTATATTCTCTGGGAAATTTTGTTTTTGATCAATACTGGTCGGGAGATACGCAGGAAGAATTGGCGGTCGGTTTGGTTCTTGATCATGAAGGCGAAAATTTACGTACCAAATTCTATCTTTTCCCAATGAAAAGTGAAAAATCTCAATCCAGAATGATGACAGAGGAAGAGCGGGCGAAATGGATTCCAAAGTTTATTGGCTACGGTAATTATGGTGAAAAGCTCCAGGAGCAAATAAAAAACGGGGTGATTGAAATTCCCTGACAAGCTGCTATAATCAGGCAAAATAACATTTTCCATGAAAATAAAATTTGCAGGTGCGGCAGGAGAAGTGACAGGATCCAAGCATTTGATCACTTTTAATGGCCGCCAAATTCTTCTTGATTGTGGTTTATTCCAGGGCAGACGTAAAGAATGTGACGAAAAAAATCGTCATTTAAAGTTTGATCCGAAAGAAGTCGACGTGGTGATTCTTTCACATGCGCACATGGATCATAGCGGTGATTTGCCGATTTTGGTGAAGAATGGATATAAAGGGCCAATATATTGTACGCATGCCACGCGCGATTTGTGTAATTACATGCTGGCCGATAGCGCAATGATCCAGGAACGTGAAGTGGAATGGCTGAAAAAGCATAGAAAAATAGCAAAAGGGGAAGTGCCTGAGGCTTTGTATGGTCTGGAGGATGCGGAAGATACCTTGAAGCTTTTTCGAGGAGTTGGTTATGAACAAAGTTTCGTGGTGGACGAGGGCGTGGTGGCTTCATTCTATGATGCCGGTCATATTTTAGGCTCGGCTCTTGTGCACATGATTTTTTATGACAAGAAAAAGAAAAAATATTTGCGTCTCTGTTTTACCGGAGATTTGGGCAGAAGAGGATTGCCGATTTTGCGCGATCCGCAGCCGATTCCTCCTGCCGATATTTTGATAAGTGAATGTACCTACGGTAATCGTCTGCATGCCAATATTGATTCGGTGGAAGATGATTTGGCTACGGTGGTGAATGAAGTGTGTAAAAAAGGTGGTAAATTGATTATTCCATCGTTTGCTTTGGAAAGAGCACAGGAAATTGTTTATTATTTGAATATTTTGCGAAAAAAAGAGAAAATTCCTGAGATTCCGGTTTATGTAGACAGCCCACTTTCCGGTAATGTAACGGAAGTTTTTCGGGCTCATGCGGAGTGTTTTGATAAAAAGATTTACAATGAATTTATTGAACATGGGGAAAATCCTTTTGGTTTTGGTAATTTGAAATACGTGCGTGATTCTGAAGAATCCAAAACTCTCAACACCAAGACCGGACCGATGATTATAATTGCCGCTTCGGGAATGTGTGAGCATGGCAGGGTACTTCACCATTTGCGCAATAACATTGAAAATCCCAGAAATACAGTTTTAATTGTGGGCTATCAAGCTGCAGACACTTTGGGTAGAAAATTGGTTGACGGATTCAAAACGGTGAATATTTTCGGTGAACCAAAAAGAGTGAAAGCCAGCGTGTATGTTATGGACGCTTTCTCTGCTCATGCGGATAGAAGTGACTTGTTGGATTATATTGGGCGTGTAGAAGGTTTGAAGCGTATTTTCCTCGTGCACGGTGAGCAAACCCAGCTCGAGGCTTTTACAATTGCCCTTCATGATAATGGCTACAAAGATGTCTATGTGCCAAAATATGGAGAGGAAATAGAAATTGATTTTGAATAATTAGGTGGAGGTTAGAATCAACATGGCTTTACGACCTTTTTTAATTGTGTTTTTTGAGCCATTCCAGTCGTGAATGGCATTCAGAAGAGTACCGTAGGAGTATCTGTAATTTTTGCCGTGGCGTGTGCCTGGATCATTGGTAATGAAATTATTTTCGTCGTAGCCGACAATCACCAGCATATGATATGCGGGACCGGCGCCGGTGAAATTAGGATTGCCAAGCAACTGTCCGGCGGCGGGAATAATTATGGGATGGCCGAGAGCGAGAATTTTTTTGATGTTTTCGATACTTACGTCCCGGTCGTAATAAATTTCACTTTTGAAGTTGTACAGGGACTTGGCAATTTCCGCTACTTCTTTTATGTCTAAATCAATGGGATATTTGTTAAGTTTTTCCCATTCAACCATTGCCAAAATCTGTTTATCCATTGATTCAGGATTTAAATTGTGATTTTCCAGATATGCCCTGGCCATTATCAATGCGGCTTCCTCGCAAGCCTCCTGGTAAGGCATGCTCCAGTTGGCGAAGGGAGCCTGTGAGGTGAAGGGCACATCAAGCAATACCGTATTAGGTGGCACTTTTGATTCATTAGTCGGGGCAATGACTATAGCCCGGTCGATGTCCGGCATAATAATTTCCTCATTTTCATTAGCTACGGAAATCGAGAGAAGCCACAGACCGCCAATCAGGATAATAATAATTGTCGTTCTCATAATGGTATGGTTAAGTGGAAAATTTGCTTTTAGATTTCAACTATGAATAATTGATACATGAGCTACTTGGGTTTGTACAAATTGATTATTCCCATTTTGGTGGGGGCGATTACTTATACGATTGGCGTTACGCAGCAGCCTCAGGCTCTGACCGACACGAATTTACCGGCAGATCCAATTTACAAAGAAGGTCTGATTTATGCTCCCATACTCATGTACCATCATGTGGCGCCAAAAATTCGGAATAGTCCGTATTATGTTTCGCCGGATATTTTTGAACAACAAATGGCTTGGCTGAAGGTGAATAACTATAATGTAATTTCGCTGGATAGGTTTTATCGGGGTGTTTATGAAGAGGAGCTTTTACCGCCCAGGCCTGTGGTTTTGACTTTTGATGATGGGGATCGGGATCAATATACCAACGCTTTTCCGGTATTGAAAAAATATGGTTTTAACGCAACTTTTTATGTTATTACCAATTCAATTGAAGGAGAAAGTTATGTGACCTGGGAGATGCTGAAAGAAATGGTAAAAGATGGCATGGATATAGGGTCTCATACTGTTCATCATCCCAGTCTGGGTATTTCAAATGAGGCACAAACCGAGCTGGAATTAAGAAAAAGCAAGGCTGTATTGGAGAAAAAACTGGGAATTACCGTGAAGCATTTGGCTTATCCCGGCGGTTCTTATTCCCAATTAACAATAGACGCATTGCCTAAATTGGGCTATCTGACAGCCACCACTGTAAAACATACCCAATATCACTCCCCTTCTTTGAGCCAATATGAAATAGGACGCATGCACATCGATAGTGACATGGAGTCATTTGCGGGATTCGTGACAGGTCGCCGAAAAGATTAAATTCTGGTGAATAAATCTTCATCGGAGAAACGAACCTTGTTCATATGAGGAACATCTTTTCTATAGCCAATCGATAATGTAGCCACAGCTTTCATGTTTGCAGGCAAATTTAGAATTTCACCAAAGCCGGCCGGATCGAAACCTTCCATCGGACAGGAATCAATTTTGAGTTCGGCACAAGCAGCCAAACCGAAGCCAAGGGCAATGTAAGCTTGTTTGTAAGCCCAAATCATGCCATCATCGGGATTTTTACTTTTGGCGAATCCTTGCATCATGTTTTCGTAATCCACCATGGATTTGCGTTTTTCCGCGTCGCCGCCGGTAGCCATTTCAAAATATTTGTTTACTCTATCGGTAAGATCATTGCGTCCGCAGAAAACCAGAGTATGGGAAGAATCCTCATATTGCTGCTGACTATATCCTTTCTCCTTTAGTTTTAGCTTGGTAGCCTGATCACTTATTATGTAAATGTGGTAGGGCTGCATTCCAAATGAGCTGGGAGCCATTTTTATGGCATGAATAATTTTGGAAAGATCTCCGTCGGAAATTTTCCTGGAAGGATCGAAATTCTTTTCGGCATTGCGCCAGTCGAGATTGTCTAAAAATGACATAGAGTTGGGGTTAAAAATATCTGGAGCGGGTGAGGGGAATCGAACCCCTATCTACAGCTTGGAAGGCTATAGTAATAGCCATTATACGACACCCGCATCTGAATAAGTGCCACACAAATTTAACCAAGCCTTTCACAAATTGCAAGGACTTTCATTTGCCAGGTGGGGTGTTTTAAAATAGTATGGGTTGGCTCACACCTCAAAAATATGACCAAAGAAAACTTGAAGAATAAGCTGAAAAAGCTTTTTGCACTTAGAAATATGCTCGTATTAGCCATTTTGATAATGGTACTTGCTCAATTCATCCAGACTCAAAGAGCTGTTAGAACTTTTTCGACTTCACAAAATAATGACAGTTCATTGATTCGGGAAATTGGAGAGGTGAAGGAATTTTATGGCAAAATTGGCAATGATCTTAATGAGGTGCGGAATTTTTTGAGAATGCCAAAATCCAGCTATGCAGGTTTTGAAATTGAAAAAGAGGTGGAAGATCCCGATGTAAATACGAATGCTCTGCAATTGGCTCTATTTAATTATGTAAATTATGTTGGCAATCAGCGGCTGCGCGAGGCTAAGGTGGCTGCTTATACCGGCTATTTAAACGAATTGGCAAAATCTGAAAATTTCAAGATTTTCTTGACCGGCCAGAATTTAAGTCTGTCAAAAATAAATGACACGGCGAGCGGTGTTTCGCTGGAAATTGTTGATGCAAAAAGCGGCAGTCTGATTACCTATTATCTATCGAAGGATGACGGTAAATTTTACCTAAAAAATGCGCTTTCTAAGCAGGAGGGCAAGTATGAAAATTTCCAGAAGTTTGAAGCCGGGGCTACCGATTTTTTGCAAAATCAAAAGAAACAATTAATAGAGCGGGCTGAAAATTTACGCGCAAAGCAAAACGAGATAAGCATTGCTATAAATTCAAAAACAACAAGAGATGTGGTGACAAAATTAGCTTTAAAAATGGATGATAAATTTATCGATAGAGATCTAAAAATAACCTATTCGGTCTATAATAAAACCGATGAGTTGATTGGAGAAATCGTGCTGGACAGTAAAACTCTGGAAATGTCTTTGGTGGATAAAAACGACAAAAAAGTAGCTTTAACGGTTACCGATATCGCTACAGCCTTGCCACCATTCCTGGAAAAATTAGATACAAAAACTTTTATTGAGAAAAAGGCCGACGTAGCTCTGAGGGATATGCAAAATATGTTAAATGATAAGGGTTTTAAACTACTCTTGAATCAGGTTGGATTGAAAATTTCGGAGCAGCCGAGGACAGATGGTAACGGTAGCAGAGTTTTTTACGACATTCTTGATGGTAACGGAAAAGTCCTCAATTCCATAGTGATAGAAAAAGCGACCGGAGTGGT
Organism: uncultured Candidatus Peribacteria bacterium; assembly: GCA_964480115.1. Taxonomy (GTDB): domain Bacteria; phylum Patescibacteriota; class Gracilibacteria; order UBA1369; family LOWO2-01-FULL-3; genus JACRIB01. The sequence goes on along the minus strand of CAYZOB010000049.1, from coordinate 74,874 downwards.
AAATATAGTGGAGCCTAATGGCACGAATCCGCAAAACCTTCTCTACTTTCAGGCGGAGGATAAAAAAAAAACTTTAGCGATCCCCAAGCAGATTCCGAATTATGGTAAAGCCTCTTTTAGTGAGAAAGATGATTTCAACATTTTGATCTCAGGTTCCAATTCAGGTTTGGTTGATACAATGATTTTTGTCCATATCAATGATGGAAAAAAAGAAATAAGAATGATCAGCATTCCGCGAGATCTTTTTTATAATGGGCGAAAAATTAATGCCTTTGCGGTGCTGTATACCATGCCGGAATTAAAAAAAGTGCTGAGTGAAATTACCGGTTATCGTCTGGATAAATACATAAAAATAGATATGTATGCCTTTATTGAGGTATTTGATTTAATTGGTGGAGTTGATGTGCATTTGGATGATGCGGTCATTGATCCGACATATCGCGTGGTGGATGATGGCAAGGAAGGTACTTTGCATTATGCACCGGGTGATTATCATTTGAGTGGAGTGCAGGCCTTGAGATTAGCTCGCAGTCGCCATACTTCTTCGGATTTTGCCAGAGCTGAAAGACAGCAAAAAATTCTGGAAGCTTTGCAGGATAAGGCCAGAAATTTCGGCTTTGGAGACGCGGATACAATTTATCAGATTGCTAAAACAGTGCTTTCTAAAACGGAGACGGATATTACGCTGGAAGAAGCGCTGGCGTATTACTTCAGATATCAGAACTACAAGATTGTTTCCAACAATGTCATGTCTTCAAGTAACGTACTATATGTGCCACCATATATAACCCAGGAAGATTGTGATAAATTAGTTGAAGCCGCTGTAATAGCCTCTAAGCCCGATCCGGGCTGTCAGGGCGAAAATCATGTCTATACTCTATTGCCGATGAATGATGACTGGAATGTCATCAAGTGGTTTTTCAAGGAGAATTTCGGAGGGTAGAAATAATGAATTTTGGCTTTAACGGAAGAGTGCGCCCGGGCGCACTCCTTGATCTGTAAAATTGCCATAACTCCTGCAATTGCTTTATTGAATCCGAGTTTCGTGATATAATTATCTGATTAAAAATAAAATATGAATAATGAAGCCGGACCGGATGGTAGTCATATTGTTGACGCGGTAAATACAATAACCGCTAAAAATGCCTTGAAAGCATTAAAACCAAAAGGGTTGGGGAGTAAAAATAAGAAGGTAGATTTGGCCGGTCAGGAGTTGAATCCGGAAAAGGCTTACGCAAATCTTCAGGAAGCCCTGAAATTGGTTAAAGAAAATTTTGGCAAAACTCTGAAAATAGATTTGAATGACATTCAATTTAGGCAGTTTCACGGGAACATGGTGGGTGAATCTACAGAAAAGGGTACTTATATTGACCCAGTGATGTTGATGCATCCGGCGCTGAGATTAGCTCATGTAATTGCTCATGAATTAGCTCATAAAAACAAAAAAATCACGAATGAAGCTGTTGTAGAGGGCTTTGTACATTTATTTTTTGGTAATGATGGAGCTGAACATGTTTACGAAAAGGCGGTAGAAAATTTCGGAGAATTCGCCAGACGATTTGATAAAAATGGTGACGTAAAGGCCGGTACGGAGAAAATATATGAGCTTTACTATAAGGGGAAATTTGAAAAAATTTACCAGAGATATGATAAAAATTATATGTCCGGACTTGGAACCGACACGGAAAAAGAGGAAGCTTTCGGGTTTTTCAAAGAGGTATTTCCGGAATTGGATTATGCCGTCAAAGAAGATAAAGCCGGGTATTTTGATATGAAAAAATTGCCGGAGGGGGAGGTAGAAGCGGGTAGTGTTGGTGAAGAAGTTGTCAGTTTGGCTGCGAATAAAGTAAAAGATACAGAAGAACAAATCCGTTCCCGGGAACGTGTAGACCTCTAATTTCAAAAAGTCAGGGTGGTGTTCGATTTAATTCTTGCCAACGTGACTTTAGCGTGCTAAAAATTCTCCCGGTGATGCAAACCCACCGAATTGTAAGAGCATTATTATGCAACTGAAAAAGGGGCAGATTGTAGAAATTTCCATTACCACTTTAGCCTTTGGGGGAGCCGGAATTGGTAAATATGAAGACCATGCCTCACGGCACCGGGTAGACGTAGGACGGGCAGGCCTTACGGTTTTCGTAGAAAAAACAATGCCCGGCGATATTGTGAAAGCAGCTTTTACTAAAATAAAAAGTAATTTCTGTGAAGCAAAATTGGTCGAAGTAATCACGCCTTCTCCAGACAGAGTAAAAGCGCGGTGCAAATATTTCGGCGTTTGTGGTGGCTGCCAGCTCCAATTTATGCCCTACGAAAAACAATTGGATTTAAAAAAACAGCAGATAATAGATGCGTTTGAAAGAATTGGCAAAATTTATAATCCTCCGGTGGAGGAAATTCTGGGCTCGGCAGACCATTACTACTATCGTAACAAAATGGAATTTTCTTTTGGCTATGATCAGAATATGCAATTTGCATTGGGCATGCATTTGCCGGAAAGGAGGTTTGATATTTTGGACTTGAAGGAATGTCATTTGCAGTCGGAATTTTCGGCTAATTTGGTTAATTTCATTCGTGATTTTGCAATAAGTAAAAACTGGAAACCGTCTCATGTGATGAAGAATGAGGGCTTACTGAAGGCATTATTTATAAGAGAGGCGCGAAGAACCGGCGAGGTAATGATTAATATTACAACTTCCGAAAATATTCCCGAAAATTTTGAAAAAGATTTTGAGGAAATGGTGGAGAAAATTTTGGAGGTAAAGAGTGAGGCAACTCCAGGCGGCAGCAATAAAAAAATAACCTCTATTTATTGGTCAAAAATAATTAATCGCGGCGGTGCACCAAAGCAAATCAAAGAAAAACTTTTCCATGGTCAATCATATATTACCGAAAAAATGTTGCTGACAAATAGTGATACACTGATGTTCGACATTCTTCCTCAGGCCTTTTTCCAGGTGAATACTTTGCAGGCGGAAATTCTGTATAGCCAAGTGCTAAAATTTGCTTTACAGCAGAGCCATAAAATGATTTTCGATCTTTTCTGCGGAACCGGAACAATCGGTTTGTTTTTAGCAAAACATGTAGAGCAGGTTTTGGGGATAGAGCTGAATGAACAGGCGGTGCAATCGGCCAGAGAAAATGCGCGCAAAAATAAAATTTTCAATATAGATTTTTTTACCGGAGATGTGGGCAAAGTTTTGAAAAATGTCAGAGAAAGGCCGAGTTTGATCGTGGTAGATCCTCCACGCGCCGGACTCACTGAAAAAATTGTTCAAAAAATAAATGATTTTGGCGCCAAGGAAATCATCTATGTTTCCTGCAATCCGGCGACTTTGGCACGAGATGCGGGCTGGTTAAAAGAATATGGCTATCAGGTGAGAGCCGTTCAGCCGGTAGATATGTTTCCGCATACCTTCCATATTGAATGTGTTTGTCACTTCACGCGCTGAAAAATTTTTGTTATTATGCGTGGGAATTACCATCGTATTTAACCTCTAAATTCCATGAAAAAAATCCTTGCTTCTCTTACTATTGCCTTGGCAATAAGCGTTTTTGCCGTTCCTCTGTCTCAGGCTGCGAGTATTAAAATTGCCGAGAATATTCTGGTTCCGGACAAAATCATGTCTGATGCTTATGTAATTGCGGGAAATGGCAGCATAGATGCTGACGTGACGGCTGATTTGTACGTGGCTGGCGGGACATTAATTATAAATGGTGATGTGGGGCAGGATTTAGTGGTGGCTGGAGGCAAAGTCACCGTGATTGGTGACGTTGCTGGAGATATTCGTCTATTCGGTGGTGAAGTATCCGTATATGGTAAAGTCGGCGAGGATTTGCTGGCTGTTGGTGGAGAAGTGGATGTGGGGAAAAACGCTTTGATTAATGGCGACTTGATGATCACGGCTGGTGTTTTAAGACTTAATGGAGCAGTGAAAGGAAGCTTGAAGGGTGCGACGGATTTAACGATTTTCAATGGAAATGTTGGGAAAAATGTCGAGCTCAGTACTGACAAAATTGACATGGCTCCTACGGCAAAAATCTTGGGTAATCTGGATTATTCTTCAAAATTGGCAGCAAAGATTCCAAATGGAGTTGTTGCGGGAACTGTAAAGTTCACGAAAATTGAGCATCAGGGTAATTGGTTCAAAAAATTATTTAGTTTTGCCTCGTCGCTGATATTCCTACTGCTAATTGTTCTGTTAGCGCCAAAGACCCTGGTAACAGTGGCTGATGAGATGAAAAATTCCGTGCTGAAATCCTTTGGAATCGGGCTTGCTACCATAGTTGGTACGGTGGCAGCCATGATGTTTTTGCTGATGAGCATTGTGGGTATACCGCTGGCAATAGTTTGTCTGGCAGCTTTGCTAATCATATGCCTTTTTTCAAAGGTCTATGCTGCAGCGTGGCTGGCTAAATATTTCTTTGATTATAAAAATTATAGCAAAGCAAAATTATTTGGAGTGATATCTTTAGCGATGCTGGCTTATTATTTGATCGGGCTTATTCCTTATCTTGGCTGGGCCATAAATATGGTATTCTTCCTGACAGGAGTTGGAGGAATTATGATGATGAAGATTAGTTTTATGAAAATGTTGCGGTCTAAGAAATTGCTCTAGACTGAAGAAATTTCTTAGCCTCGGCTTTGGTTTTCAGCTCGTGTGAAAGTTGTTTTTCGCGAAGCTCTTTAATTATTTCTCCTACTTTTTCTCCTTCGGGCAGTTTACAAATATTCATTATTTCTTCACCGGTAAGAAGATTTACAGGCATTTGCTTCAGCTTGGCGATTTCGTGACGATAAAGTTTTTTTAATTTTAAATAAAGCTCCAGATCAAGAGGCTTGGTGCCTACGGTATCGGCGCGGTTAAGTTCCAATAATTCTTCAAATCCTGGTTCGAGAAACCAATGACGGCGACGACCATCGGGCATTTCTATCAGGGGAACTATCATCATATGATGGCGAATAAGCCAAAAGACACGATCAATCATCTTTTTGGGAAAATTGAGGCGCGTGAGAATTGTTTTGGCAATTTCGGAACCTACTTCGGCGTGGTGATCATAACGGATTCTTTTCTGATCCTGGGAAAAAGTTTCGTATTTACCTATATCATGAAACAGTGTCGCCCACTTTAATGTGAGCGAAGCAGGATTAGCCGGAAGCGGATCCGGGTCGGATGCCTCATCGGTGAGACTATTCAAGGCTTTGAGTGAGTGATCCCATACATCTCCTTCCTGATGATACATTAGCGGCTGGGCGAGGCCTTTCAATTTGCAAAGTTCCGGAATGAGAATTTCCAGAGCGCCGATTTCAAATAGCTCTTCAAAGCCCTGGCCGGGATTTTGGCTCATTATCATCTTATTCAGCTCATCAGCGATTCTTTCCCTGGAAATGTTTTCAATCAAGTGAACATGTTTTTTGATTGCCTGATAAGTGTCCGGATGATATTGAAAATCAAAGGCATTTTTGAAACGGACTGCGCGCAGAATGCGTAAATGATCCTCTTTTATGCGCTCTTCCGGATTGCCTATGAAACGGATCAGGCGATCACGAAGGTCTATCTGTCCATCAACGTAATCGAAGATTTTATTGGTAGAAGGATCGAAAAACATCGCATTAATGGTGAAATCGCGACGCAGGGCATCTTCTTTAGCATTAGTGAATTCCACCGCATCGGGGCGACGTCCATCGCTGTAGCCGGCGTCGGAGCGGAAGGTGGCAATTTCAAAATGGTGGCCATTTTTTATCGCCAATATTACACCGAATTTTTTGCCGATGGGAATGGTATGTTCAAGAATTTTTTCTATTTCCTCGGGTTTGGCAGAGGTGACAATATCAAAATCCTTGGGCTGAATTCCCAGCAACATATCTCTCACGCAGCCACCTGCCCAGTAAGCTTCGTAGCCGGCTTTTTTCAGATCTTCAATGATTTCGAGGGAGGTGGATTTCACGAGATAAATATATCCGGAAATTTGGCTTGAGCGCAAGCGCTCTGGTAGAATGCCCACATGAAAATCCTGGCCATTGAGACATCTTGTGATGAGACAGCAGCGGCGATCGTAGAGGATGGACGCAAAGTTTTGGCAAATGTGATTGCGTCGCAAATTGATCTACACGCTAAAACCGGCGGTGTGGTGCCGGAAGTGGCGGCGAGGGAGCATGTGCTAAAAATGGTTCCGGTTTTGGAAGAATGCATGAGTGTGGCTGGGTGTGGGTGGGATGATATTGAGGCTTTGGCAATTACGCGTGGGCCGGGACTGATAAGCTCTTTGATTATCGGAACGGAAACGGCGAGTGTGATTTCTTATGTTATGTCTAAGCCATTAATTCCGGTACAACATATAGTGGGGCATATTTATTCGAATTGGCTCTATGGGGAGGGTAAAGATGAGAATAGTGGCGAACCGCAGTTCCCTATTTTGATTTTGACTGTTTCCGGTGGGCACAATGAATTAATTTTAATGAAGAATCATCATGAATTCGAAGTGCTTGGTGAAACTCGTGATGATGCGGCGGGAGAGGCCTTTGATAAAGTAGCCAGAATTCTGGGTCTGGGATATCCGGGAGGACCGGCGATTGCTAAAATTGCTTTAAATGGAGATATGGAGAAATTTAAATTGCCAAGATCATATTTGGAAAAAGGCAGCCTGGATTTTAGTTTTTCCGGTTTGAAAACGGCGGTACTGGATGTGGTGAAGAAAAATTCCGCTACCGGCGAAGCGGGCGGGAACTTATTGCTATTCAAGGCCGATTTGGCCGCAAGTTTTCAGGAAGCCGTGGTGGAAGTTTTGGCAGACAAGCTGATAATGGCTTTAAAGAAATTTCCTGAGGTGAAAGAAGTGCATTTGGCAGGAGGAGTTTCGGCAAATTTGAGACTAAGAGAAGTTATTGGAAAAAAATTGAAGAAATATGTTGAGGAAAAGAAAAATCCAGTTACTTTTCGCCATCCAAGATCTTTCACATATTGTACCGACAATGCGGCGATGATAGCGGCGGCTGGCTATTATTTGTATAAAGCAAATCCAAAGAATTTTAAGCCAAAGACAAACATCATTCCCACGACTTCTTTTGATATTTGGTGAATTTTCCCCGACACATTTACCTTGAAATAGCTGTAATACATGGTAGTGTGTCAGTTAGCGTGTTCGACTAATTTCTTAATTTTACCAAATCATGGCTGAAGAATCCGATGAAGTTATAGTGCAGAAGCCTCCATTTCAAACGCCGAAGGGAGTGCATGATATTTTGCCGATGGATCATGAATATCATACTTTCATGAAAAAAGTTGTGAGACATCGAGCCAGACAAGCGGGTTTTAGGCGTATCAGCACACCGATATTTGAATTCACGGAAGTTTTTAAAAGAAGTATTGGCGACACTTCGGATATAGTTTCCAAGGAAATGTATACTTTTCAGGATAGAAAGGGGCGAAGTCTTACTTTGAAACCTGAGGGAACGGCTGGAGTCGTACGCAGTTATATTCAAAATAATATGAATCAATTGCCTCAGCCACTGATGCTGTACTATTTTGAGCCGCATTTCAGATATGATCGCCCACAGAAAGGACGTTATCGCCAATTTTGGCAATTTGGTTTTGAAATAATTGGTGAAACAGATGCCGCTTTGGACGCGCAGATTATTCAATTGGCCTATAAAATATATCAGGATCTGGGTGTAGATAAGGTTCTAAAATTACAGATCAATACAATAGGTACGGCGGAGGCGCGTAAAAAATATGTGCAGGTCTTACAAGATTATTACACGGGTAAAGAGCGATCGCTTTGCGAGGATTGTAGATATAGACTTTCCAGTAATCCGATGAGGCTTCTGGATTGCAAGCAGGAAGACTGCAAGATTTTGGCTCAACTGGCGCCTTTGATGAAAGATTATTTGGATAAAGAATCCTTGGATTTTCATGCCGAACTAAAAGGTTATCTTGATGAAATGCAGATTAAATATGAAGAAAATCCGAAACTTGTCAGAGGTTTGGATTATTATGCCAAGACTGTTTTTGAATTCGTGGAAATGGAAAAAGGTGAAGCCTCTCAAAATGCCATCGGCGGTGGTGGAAGATATGATGGGCTGATTGAATTGATGGGCGGGCAGCCGACTCCGGCGGTAGGTATGGCAGCGGGAGTGGAAAGAATTATTGCCAGCATGAAGCGTGAAAAAATTCGCGTCCCATCGAAGGATTATTTGCATGTATTTGTAGCGCAACTTGGCAATGAAGCCAAAAGAAAATGTTTACCGTTAATTGAGAAATTACGTGAAGCGGGAATTAAGACTATGGGAGCTTTAGGTAAAGGTTCTATAAATATTCAGCTTAGAATTGCCGATAAATTTAAAGTTCCTTATACGGTTTTAATTGGTCTTACCGAAGTAAGGGAAGGCAATGCCATTATTCGTAATATGCAAAAAGGCGTGCAAGAAACGGTGAAAATGGAAAAAGTCGTAGAGAGGCTGGTAAAACTTATTGGTGAGAAAAATTTGGATAGATATACGCCGGGGGAATTGTTGTATTCCTAACTTGCCGGTTTGCACTTCGACCGCGTAGGACTGCTGCCGGGCAGGCTCGCTTGAGCACAAGCAATCTTAGTGATATATTTGTGTTGCCTATGAAAAAAATATATTTGATTCCGTTATTCTTTTTTGCTCTTTCAATCAATGTTGCGGCGGCTTCTTTTCCCGATGTGGCACAGGATCATAAGAACTACCAGGCTATTGATTATTTGGCGGGGAAGAATGTGATCAAGGGTTATGATGATGGCACTTTCGGGCCGGAAAAATTGGTAAATAGAGCGGAGGCGGTAAAAATTGTTTCAGTTGCCCTAAGTGTAAAAAATGATGGAAAATACGAAATGCTTTTTCCTGATGTGAAAAAATCCGATTGGTTTTTTAATTTTGTGATGGGGGGGAAAGCGGCTGGAATTATCGGAGGTTATAAAGATGGTACTTTTAAACCAGGTGATCCGGTAAATCTGGCTGAAACAATGAAAATTATGTTATTGGCGGCAAAAGTTAAATTGCCGGCAAAAGTTACCGAGGATGTTTTTACAGATGTGGGAAAAGCCGTGTGGCACGCACCACATATGCAATATGGTCGTGATTATAATCTTATTCTTGCCGATGATTATGGTGCAATACATCCGGATCAGGCAATGACCAGGGGAGCTTTCGCCGAACTGGTATATCGGCTGATGATTGTAAAAGAAAAAAATGAGCAGCCTTTTCCCTTGGCAACGAATTGGAAAATTTACAATAGTAGTCTTTTTCCTTTTTCAATGAAATATGAGGATAAAAGCTGGAAAGTCATTGAAGATAAGAGCCAAGTGGTATTTCTGAAGCCGGATAAACAATATTCTCAATTTGCAGCAGGTAGAATTTATCCAAATACCGGAGTAATCACAGTGGCTGTCGATCCAAATGCCGGAAACATGATTGCAGATCAGTATTTTACGAATATTAAAAACGCTTTCCAGGGTGGTCAATATAGAAAATTCAAAGTGGGGGAATTGAGTGCTTATGAGGTAATGCGTGAAACTGAACACATGACCGACTGGTATGTTTATATGCAAAATAATCAGGTGCTGATTGTCTATACGCAGTATGGTGAGGGAATATTAAAATCGCAGTTGAAGAAAATAATCAAAGCTATGCTCGATACTCTTGCATATAGGAATTCAGCTGTAAATATTGAAGATTATGCTGAGTTGTTAAATAAAATAATGGCAACGGTACTGGTGAAAAACAAAGGCATGGAATCTCTAAATGCTTTACCGGAAAAACTGATTGTTCAAACCGACGCTATAGGCGCGGGCAATGGTCCGGTGGATTATTACTACAGCAAAAAAGTTAATTATACCTTTAAGTATGAAAGAACGGATGATGTGATTTTGGATACCAGAGAGGGCAAAACTACAGCTTTTTAATTCAAAAACTATGCCGGAATACGTAAAAGGTGAAGAACGAAAATATTTCCCTGCGGTGATTGCGGCTCTAATCGTAGGCGCAATAGCTGTGGCTTCTTTAATTTTTTCTTTTATTAAGGCCGGTGATAATTCCGTGGCTGATCTGGGAATCGGTGACGGAGCTATCAAACTGAGTCCTGGTGACGGTTTGCCTACACCAAATAGTGCGCCAAACATAACGGCTCCTACGGCTCCTCCACCTTCAAATTAATCTTCGAATTTATAGGAAATTTCAGATGGCGTGACTGTTCCGGTTGGAGTTTTGAAATTTAGTTTAGGGGATATCGGCTCAGGCTTTGGTGTCTCCACTTTTTTCAGCTCTTCAACCGGCTTGGTTATTGCTACTGTCGCAGGTTCTACTGCCAACTTTTGCTCCGGAAAATTGTGGCGCTTAGCTTGAAATTCTTTCACGGCGTTGATTATTTGATATTCGGCGTCTCTGAGAGCTATATTTTTGAGACTAAATCCAGCTGCCTGAGTATGCCCGCCACCACCAAATTTTTCGGCGATGGCAGCAGCGTCTATACTGGCGCTGGTGGTGCGAATGCTGCCGGAGATTAAACTGTCTTTTTTTTCTTTAATCAAAAGTATAACTTCAGCTCCGGGAGCGTTAGTCATTAATTCATCAATAATGTCTCCTGTTTCATCTTCACTGCTGCCGGTATCACGAAAATCCTGCTGACTGACTACCGACCAGACGATATGGTGCTGCTCGTCTGTTTGAATTTTGGACAATACCCTACCCCAGAGCTTTAGCTGACTTAGCTGTTTTGTCTTATAGATATACTGGATAATTTCCTGTTGGCGAGCACCGTAAGCAATTAATTCCGAGGCAACATCAAAGGACTTTGGCGTGGTGTTGGCATTTTGGAAACTGCCGGTATCGGTAATAATTCCAGTCAAAAGCAGGGTGGCAATATCTTCATCAATCAAATCGATTCCCGTGTCTTTAGCCAATTCTTCCAATAGAGGACAAAGTAGTTCGGTGGTTGAAGAAGACATGATGTCCACATGATTTATCTTGCCAAAATGAGTATTGGAAATATGGTGATCAATATTAATAACAGGTATCTGGTGGAACATTTGTATATTATTTTCGTAAATGCCACGGAGCTGTTGTAATTCGGCAGTATCAACGGTAATAATCAAGTCATAAGAAATTTCTCCTTTATTGAAACTGATATCCTCTTCCGAAAAATGTCCGTCTTGCCTGGGACTGATAATAATATTAACTTTATCATCTTCAATGTCACTTTTAATCTTATCAACTTTAATCTTTTTGCAATCTATGGTGATGATAAAATCGTTGGATGAGACCAATTTACTGCCTACAACTTTCATATTTGGCAAAAAATCATAAACATCGGGAACCGGGTCGGCACAGATCACCGTTACTTCCTTATTCAATTTCCTTAATGCCATATATAGCGCAGCCGCTGAGCCCAGAGAGTCTCCATCAGGAGGAGAAGATGGCAAAACAAGAATTTTATTACTCCTCTTAATCAGTTCTATGATGTTTTTTTGATTGGCGTTTTGCATTTAGTTTTAGAAATGTATCTATATATTTTAAAACATTTTCGGGTTTATGTCAAGACGTAGAGCATCTTCAAAAAGGGATTTATTGTATCAATAGCACGGGGAAATTTCCAGTTTAAATAACAGGTTTGAAATCCAGGGCTTGAAGCTGAATAAATTCACGATCGTTCCAAGTGTGCAATTCGAGCTGGAAAACCAAATCTATTTTGCGATGTTGTCTTAATTCCTTAATAAACTGGCCCATACGAAAAGCGATAACCGGAAATTTTTTTTCACCATTTTTTACCGTGAATTTAACATGACTACCATCCTTACCAATTGTATTAATAAAACAAGGTTCAAGATCCTTCATCACAAAAGTTGGCTTGCGATTATCAACACCAAAAGGCTGTAAATCTTCAATTTTTTCCAGCAGCTGGAGATCTATTTCTTCGCCTGAAAGCTGGCAGTCTATCTCTAAAATTGTTTTGAGCTCTGTATTTTGTAAGGTGTTGGCTGCAACTTTTGAAATTTCCTCAGTGAATTTCGTCAATTTATCCCTGGCAATATTAAAGCCGGCAGCCTGGGCATGACCACCAAAACTCATTAAGTGCGACTTGGTTTCAGTCAAAGCCTCAACAATATTAAAATATTGCGGACTGCGAGCCGAAGCTACAAGCGTATCACCAAAATCCTGCATGATGATAGCCGGTCTACCATATTTTTCGGCCAATTTCCCCGCCACCAAACCCAATATCCCCACATGCCAATTTACGCTATGGGCAATCAAAATATGCGGCATTTTTTCTTGCGCCAACAAAATTTGTTCAGCCTCTTTCATGGCCTGCTCGGTCATGCCTTGTCGCTCTTTATTCAAAGACTCAAGTTTAGCACCAAGTTGCTCGACTTTTTCACTTTCTTCTTCCTGTAAAAGCAGCGAAAGCGCGGTATATGGATCACCAATACGACCAGCTGCGTTTATGCGAGGTGCCAGCTGAAAACCGATATTAATCGCACTCATTTTAGTGCCTTCTTTCAAGCTGGCCAATTCCTTGATTTTTTTCAGTCCGACCCACTTGGTATTGGAAAGTGCTGTCAGACCTTTACTGACAATCAATCTGTTTTCATCTCTCAATGAGCCCAAATCGGCAATAGTGCCAAGCGTGGCCAAATCCAGCAGAGAATCCAGATAATCATCCTGCTCAGACTCCGGCAGATAAGTTTTAATAAGTCCATGAGCCAATTTCAGAGCTACACCGGCTCCGGTTAATTCCTTGAAAGGATAATTCGAATCGGGCAATTTCGGATGCAAAATGGCAAAGGCTTCAGGCTTAAATTCCGGAATGGTGTGATGATCGGTAATAATAATGTCAATTCCATGCTCCTTGGCTTTGGCAACTTCATTACGGCAAGAAATTCCGCAATCATTGGTTATTACCAGATCAATCTTTTTTTCCACAAATTCATCAATGAATTTCATGGATAATCCGTAGCCATCATTGAGGCGATTTGGCAGGCGATAAGAGACATTTGCCTTTATTTTCTTCAGAATGCGAACGAGAATTGCGGTGCCACTGATACCATCAACATCGTAGTCGCCAAAAACAATTACCCTTTGCTGTTTTTTAATCGCCAAATCAATTCTTTCAATGGCTTTTTTCATTTCGGTGAAAAGAAAAGGATCATGAAATTCAGTGATTTCCCTAAGATCGTTCAGTCCACGATTTTCCAACAGTCTTTCAAAGACGGTTTTTTGAACGTCGTGGTTTTTTATAACCCATTTTTTGCCTAAGACAGACATGTCAATTGTCAATTATCAATTTTTGCGTGGCTTTTTTCCGTGCCTTTTCCAACTCTTTATTCTTATTCCACATGGCAATAGCTTCTGCGGGAGTTTTCGCCTTATCCCTGCCAAAAACCCAGGTGTGACGCGAACGAATTTTATGATCGATACCTTTCAATACCTGATCAATGTCGAAATACTTTTCCTCCCTGGCAATTTGAGCAATCATGGCAATTTGAAAAAGCACATCTCCCAATTCTTCACAGAGATTTTCGTGATCACCTTTTTCAATGGCCTGACAAACTTCTTCCGTCTCATCTTTAATGCACTTCAGCATGGTAACGATAGTCTGATTGCGATCCCAGGGACAACCGGTTTTTGAGCGAAGTTTTTCGGCGAGTTTGCAGAGATCTTCGAAAGTGAGTTTTCCAGCCATTTGTCCTTATTTGTTATTCATTTCCAGCCAGTTGACCTTAACATATCTCTTGAACCATGTCATTTGTCGTTTTGCGTAATTGCGGGTGTTTTTTTTGAGAATTTCCACGCACTCGTCGAGAGTCATTTTTCCTCTTATGAAAGGGATAATTTCCTTCACGCCAAGGGAGGACATGGCGGGAGAATTTTCGTCATAGCCCTTTTTCAGAAGTTTTGTCACCTCCTCAATCAGTCCCCTCTTGAGTTGCAGATCCACACGAAGATTTACTCGTTCATATAGGGTGGCGCGCGGCCAGCTCATCCCTATGAGGAAAGTATTGAATGGTGATTTTCTTTTAAGATCTTTTTTGTTTTTGCCGGTGGACATATTTATCTCCAAAGCCCTGATGACGTAGCGTAAATTATTGGGATGAATTTTTGCCGCGGCTTGGGGATCAAGTTTGGCTAATTTTTCGTGGAGAAATGTTTTGCCCTTCTTTTCGGCTTCCTTATAAAGCCCGGCGCGAAGCCTTTCGTCCGGTGGAATGCGGGGTATATTGTAGGCATCAATGATGGCGCTGATATACAGGCCTGTGCCGCCAACCAGTATCGGAACATGTTTGCGGACATAAATTTCTTTAATTTTTCCAAGAGCCAGATCGGTGAATCCGGCCACGGTAATAGTCTTATCAGGAGTAGTAATGCCGAGCAAATGATGAGGAATTCCCTCCTGTTGTTCAGAAAGAATGGCATCGGTGCTAATTTCCATTTCCCTATATATCTGGCGGGAATCGGTAGAAATTATTTCGCCTTTGAATTTTTTCGCGAGTTCGAGCGAAAGAGCAGTCTTGCCTGAAGCCGTAGGTCCGAGAATGACAATTAGAGGTTTTTTGGCTTTTTTCAGAAATGCGCGCAACTTAGTGACAATCATGAAAACATTATAACGGCTGGGTGATCCAAACGCACATGAATTACCGATCATGTCCAAAAAAGTATTGCCTCAGAGATTGGCAGAGGCAAATACATTTTCGCAGCTTTACAAATGTTTGACTTCCATTGGCTCTCTGCTAGAATGTGCCGGTCATAGACAGTAGGCGGTTCGACATTTCGTCGGACAGAAGACCTGCCGAGACAAAAGAGTTAATTTAGTTCTCAAACTATAATTCTCGATTGTCTATGTGATAATCGGGATTTTTTATTTAAGGGTCGAAAGAAATCTCATCGGAAAAGAAAGTTCAATAATATAAGCTAAAAAATATGCCATTCACAAAAGCACAAAAGGGAGAAATCCTGAAGAAGCTTACGGAAAAAATGCAGGCTGCCAAATCCGTGGTTTTTGCAGATTATCAAGGTGTATCGGTGAAAGATTTGGACGCTTTACGCAAACTGATGCGTCTGGAAGGCGTCAAATTCGACATTGCAAAGAAAACTCTGATGAAGATCGCCGCTAAGGATTCGGGTTACGCGGAAATTCCGGATGAGATTATTCAGGGGCCTGTAGGCGCCGCTTTCAGTATGGAAGATGAGGTAGCCGCAGCCAGGATAATTCATCAATTCTCCAAAAAACATGAAAATCTGAAATTGCGCGGTGCACTTTTTGGGGGAAAAGTTTTAACTATTGCTGAAACCAAGCATTTAGCAACATTGCCAAGCAAGAAAGAATTACTCGGCAAATTCGTGTACTTGGTCAAATACCCAATTCAAGGATTCCATGATGTATTACAAAATACTATTGGTGGATTCGTTCGCGTACTGGGTGCGATTAAGGACAAAAAAACAGCTTAAAAAATTATCAATTATTTAACCTAAAAAATTATGTCAGATGAAGCAAAGACAGCAGAACTCAGCAAAGATGCTGAAAAAATTCTAGAATTAGTAGAAAAACTACCGGTACTTGAACTAGCTTCCTTGGTTAAGGCTTTGGAAGACAAGTTTGGTGTTTCCGCCGCTGCTCCTGTAATGATGGGCGCGCCTGCGGGAGGAGCTGCTGCTCCGGCTGAAGAAGATAGCGGTAAAAAGACCGTAATTCTAGCCGGTGGCGGAGGTCAAAAAATTGCCGTGATCAAGGTGGTTCGTGAATTAACAGGTCTTGGACTTGTTGAGGCTAAAGCCATGGTTGATGGAGCTCCAAAGCCACTTAAGGAAGGTCTGGACAAGGCTCAGGCTGAGGAATGGAAGAAAAAACTGGAAGAAGCTGGAGCTACGGTTGAATTGAAATAATGCAAGAAATATCTTAAAAGGCACTCTCTGATCTCAGGGGGTGTCTTTTTTTGAGCCTGAGCATTTACTAAACAGTCAAAATTTGGTATACTAATCAGATATAAAAACACAAATATGTCTGATCAAGCTATGCCAATAAGTAATCCGGCCGCAGACTCCCTGCGTAACTCCGCCCCGGCGACGGCAATGGATCCAATGGCTGCCAGGCCGATGGGATCTGATCTGTTAAAAAACATCGTTGCGCTGGAAACCGGTGAAAAAGAAAAGGCTATTCTTGGTGAAGCGCCGGAATTAGACATGTCCCTGCTGGAAGCCATGGGACCGGCTAAAAGTATTCGCTTGGTAGTACTCAAGATACTTTTTGGAGCTCTAATTTGTGTGAGTCTCCTGGCTCTGGCCTTTTTCACCTCACAATTTACAAATAAATTCGACTTTATTACCGCTAAATTCAAGCTACCGAATGTTTCGGCCGATCTGGCCTCTACCAATGCTGAAATTATTGCGCTACAGACAGATTTGAATTTCGAACTTATCCAGGAAATCAAAATTGCTCTGGATAAATTCAGCTACGACAGTGATCAATTTATCAGGGAATATGAAAATTCAATCAGTACCACTATTCCAGATGAGGAAAAGCGGAATGCGGTGGAAGCTATGGTTGAGATAAGAAGCGGTTTAAAAGAGCCTTTTCTGGCTGCCAGAGATAAAATTTCAAAGAATTTTACGACTTTTCTGGTTGATAAAAATTTCGCCACGGATTCTCAATTACAGACACTCTATGAGGAAAAATTGAGAGCTCTGATTAATGATAAATTACAAAATTTATCAAAAGGCACCGCGGAATCAACAAAAAGGGATTTGCGGAATTATCAGCAGACTTTAAAGCTGATAAATAATGCGGAATTGAAAAATTTACTGATTCAAACGGACTTTGATGCTTTGAAAGATGAAGATTTGTACAAATCAATCAATAAAATCAATGCGCTGACCGTGAATGACGCTACAGCAATGCAGGCGATTAAAGCTAAAAGGATAAAATGGTCGGATGTGATCAAAGAAATTGATTTGAGGACAGCAGCGGTAGATAAGAATTTCAATGAAAATTTTTATAATTCCGTTGGTGGAATCAGATACAACAGTTATGACTTCGACAGCTCCACCGGGAAAATTTCGATAGCGGGGGAAACGAAGAGTCTGGATCCTACCAATTTTACGATGATTGCCAATCTCATAGAGGAACTAAATCAATCGAAGGTATTTGCCAATGGAGAAATGCGCTCCTTCAGTAAATCCGGTTCGATTGAAGAAGGTTATTTGGCCACTTTGCGCCTGGCTTTGGATCTCAAAAATAATCCGAACTTACCTAAAACACCATAAAAATGGCAGATCACAATTATCAGGAAGAGGAAAGATTACAGAAATTGCATGTGCGTATCTATGCGGTGCTATGTCTTATTTTGCTTTTGTCTGCGGGTTTTTACATATTTAACAAATGGAATCAATACCGGATGGCTATTCAGGGTGTGGCTCAGAACAAAGCCTTTATTGCTGATTTGCGCAGAGATGTGAGCAAAGAAAAAATCGAACTTGAGGATAAGAAACTCGCCGCCAACCAATTAAATAAAGAAGTTGAGCAAAAACTTAAAGTAATTTTTCCGGCAACGGATGACTACACTAATCTTACAAGACAAATTGATGCTTACGAAGTACAGCTTTCCACAAAAAGCAATCCTTTTGAAATCGCCAATATTGACTACCAGACGCCAATTCAGGCTGAAACATATGCAATTTTACCTTTGAGAATGAGTATTCGCAGTTCCAAAGAAAATTTCACTAAATTCATGCACATGGTGGAGAGTTCCGGAAGCCTGAAAGACAATGTGCGCCTGATGGATATGTCTTCGGTAAGATTAAATTTTCAGAATAACAGTGATGGGGAGGGTGCTTCAGACATCATCAGTTTCTCGGTGCAGATAAACGCTTATTTTCAAAAATAAATGAACGAAGAAAAACAAAAACAACTGGAGGACAGCATTCTGGCCGCGAATATTCCGCAAATGGTACTCGTCGCTATCAGCTATGCTTTGGATCTGCGTTCAAGTGATATTCATATTGAACCCTTGCAGCACTATGTGAGAATCCGTTATCGCGTGGATGGTGTTTTGCGAAAAATCGTTGAATATCCCACAAATCTGCATCCGGCGGTGGTTTCGAGATTGAAAATCATGTCGAATTTAAAGATTGATGAACAAAGATTACCACAAGACGGTAGAGCGGATGTGACGACGAAGGATGGTCGCGGGATGGATCTGCGTGTCTCCACATTGCCTACGGTAAATGGGGAAAAGATTGTTATGCGTATTCAGGATAAATCCAGAAAAATTCCGGATTTGATGGAATTGGGAATTTCCGGCGCTTCCTTGAGAAATCTGGAAGCGGCGATGAAATCTCCAAATGGAATTCTCATCAATACCGGTCCGACAGGTTCAGGTAAGACGACTACACTGTATTCCTGCCTGACCAGATTAAATACGATGGATGTAAATATTCTTACAATTGAGGATCCGGTGGAAATCCAGCTGGACGGACTGAATCAAAGCCAGGTTCATCACGACATTAATTATGATTTTGCTTCCGGCATGAGGACGGCGCTACGTCAGGATCCAAACATCATAATGGTGGGAGAAATTCGTGACAAAGAAACGGCCAATACCGCTATTGAGGCTTCACTTACGGGACATCTGGTTTTCTCCACTCTGCATACGAATAGTGCCGTGGAATCGATCACCCGTCTGATAAACATGGGCATTGAGCCTTATTTATTAAATTCCACGCTTGAACTAATCATCGCTCAGAGGTTGGTGAGAAAAGTATGTGAAAAATGTAAAAAACAGGTAGAAACTTCACCGGAACTTTTGGAATTGGTGAAGAGAGCAATGTCCAGGCTGCATACCGAGGGAGAAATAGATCCGGCTTTATTGACAGGAATGCAATTCTATCAAGCCGTAGGCTGCGTGGAATGTGGCAATGTGGGATATCTCGGTCGCGTGGGCTTGTACGAAGTATTTCGGATGAATAATGAATTAAGGAAATTAGTCGGCAGCAGCGCCAGCATGCTGGATATTGAAGAAGCCGCTTTGAAAAATGGCATGGTGACGCTGGAGCAAGCCGGAATTATCAAAGCTTTACAGGGCGTTACCACTCTGGATGAGGTATACCGTGTAGCGCGTAAATCTTAAAAAAATTGTTTTAAATCAATATGCCAAACGAAAAAGATTTTGCCACAATGGGGACCGAGGCCTTTCAGCTCGATGGACAGAAATTGTCCAATGAACATGTCGTGCTCAATATTCAGGAAGAAAAGGCGGCGGTGATTCTGGATAAAAGCGGTCTGGATGAGAGGGTGGTGAGCGGAAATATGCTCGTGAATTGGTACAAGAAGGTCAATAATTACTTTCTCTCTCAATCGGGAGTAAAAGTGAAGGATAAAGCGACTTTTTTGCATCTTTTATCGGTGATGATCAATTCGGGAATTCCGATGGTAATGTCGCTAAAATCTCTGGCACAGCAGATGGAAAACAGTCCGCGCCTGAAGATGGTCGTGGTGGATTTGGCCAAAAAAATCGAGTCCGGCAGTAGCTTATCGGTGTCCATGTCTGATTACAAAAAAGTTTTTACGGAGCCGGAAATCGGCATGGTGGAATCCGGCGAAGCTTCCGGACAGCTGAGCAGAGTATTGGAAAATCTGGCTCTGGATGCCGAGAAAGCTTATGCCATTACTGCGAAGGTAAAAAGCGCGCTGATGTATCCGGTGGTAATTTTTGTTTTGCTGATTTTGGTAGTGAGCGGCCTGATGATTTTCGTAATTCCAAAGTTGACGGAATTATTTGCGGCGGCGAAAGGAGATTTACCTTTGGTGACTAAGATCGTAGTGGGAATCAGTAATTTTATGATCAATCATGGATTTTTGCTTTTATTGGGCGTGGTGGCAATTTTCATTTTCTTTTCATTTTTCAAAAAGACCGAAATGGGAAAATACGCTTTGGATAATTTGAAATTGAGACTACCGGTATTCGGTAATTTGTTTAAAGAAGCTTATCTGGCCAGATTTGCAAGATCGTTAAGTAATTTATTGGATAGTAATGTGTCGATAGTAAGGACGCTGGAAATTACGGCGAATTCAATCGGCAACGAGGTCTATAAAAAGAGACTTTTATCCTCCTCTGAGGACATCAAGCAGGGTATTCCCCTGGCGGAAAACCTGAGTGGCAGTGATCTTTTTCCACCGATGCTGGTGAATATGATCGATGTGGGTGAAAAAACGGCGCAACTGGACGAGATTACAGCGAAGGTGGCCAAGTTTTACGAGGATGAAGTGGACACGGCGGTATCCGGAATTTCCAAGATTATTGAACCTATTATCCTGATCGTGATCGGTATGACCGTAGGCACGGTGGTGGCGGCCGTGATGCTGCCGATCATGAAGCTGACGAGTTTGAGTTCGAACTTGTAGGTGGTGTTGTGATGCGTCCAAATTTGCCATTGAATGTGAAATTTGGACGTGTTCATGATGCCTCAGCATTACCTTTGCAAAAAACTCTTTTGGCGCCGGTGGAAAAATCGGCAATCTGGAAGCAAAATATCAGTGTCAAGCCATGGCAGGATGTGGTACAAATTTCTAAAATCGCTTGTCTTTTTTTTGATCAGGGGTAATATTGTCGATAGTAATTTCCTTAAATTTTTTTCTATGAAAAGTCTGAATGCTAAAAAGGGTTTCACCCTGATCGAGTTATTAATTGTAATCGCTATTATCGCGGTATTGGCCGTGGCGTTCTTGCCAAGCCTGCTTGGTGCGCCTCAGAAAGCCAGGGATACGCAAAGGGTGGCTCAAGTAAATAAGATTACCGGATTTTTGTTAAATAAATCATTGACAGGAGTTAGTTTGCCCGGAGGTGTGAGTACGATTACGTGTATTGATTCTACTGGTGCAGCTGGTACTATTGGCAATTTAATTAGTACAAACGTTTCTGATTTTGGTGGAACTTTTCCGGTAGATCCAAAGACAGCTAATGTGACAACAGGCAGCAACCCCTCATGTACAGGTCAATATGGATATGTTAAATACGCGGCAGGACTGAAATTTACGGCGGCAGTGTTTGCAGCTGTTGAAAGTATAGATAATGCGAATATAGGGTGTAAGAATGTCAAAGCATCTGCGGTTCCCGCCCTGACTCCAGGAGCTGTTCCTGCTGCTGATGGGCCAGCTTATTGCTTGCTTGTTAACGTGCAGTAATAAATTTTGTTTTCATAGCCCGATCAGTCTACCCGGCAGTTGCCGGAGCAGGGATGAGGTCGGGCTTTTTTGTGAGATCAATTTAATCTCTGCCGGGATGGGTGGGGTGCTTCTAATTTTGGTGCTTACGCTAGGCTTAATATGCGAAATTGTGTGGGCGTGAATTTCCAATTCAATTGACCGTCGACGGTCAATTGTAAATATAAAATAATTCATGTTTTCATGCAGGAGAGCCTGGGTTTTAAGAATTTTAGAAAAATTTTAGATTTATTTTAAGAAAATTTTAGATTTGTCTGCTATACAGATTGCAATGACAAAACTTTATTCACAAAAAGACTATAAATACCTGATTCAAGATATCGGGTCGATTTTTGAAGAGGGTAAAAAAAAAGCTTACAAATCTGTAAACCATATTTTAGTTCAAACTTACTGGGAAATTGGCAAAAGGATCGTGAAATTTGAACAAAAAGGGAAATTCACTTCTGAATATGGCAGTAAAATACTCAATAAGCTATCAAGAGGATTATCTTGCTACGGAAAGGGGTTTAGCAAAAGCAATCTTACCTACATGCGCCTTTTTTATATAAAATACCCAATTGGTGAGACAGTGTCTCACCAGTTGGGATGGAGTCACTATTTTGAACTTTTAAAAGTAGATTATGATCTGGCGCGTAGTTTCTATGAGCAACAGTGTATCAAGGAGAAGTGGTCAATTCGTGAACTTAAAAGACAGAAAAATTCTATGCTTTTTGAAAGGATAGCCTTAAGTAAAGACAAGAAAGGAGTTCTAAGACTTTCTAAGCAAGGGGAAATCATAGAAATTCCACAAGACATCATCAGAGAGCCATATGTTCTCGAATTTTTAGGAATTGCTGAAAACTATAAATATTCCGAAAAAGAACTGGAACAAAAAATAATTGATAATTTACAGATGTTTATTTTGGAATTAGGTAAGGGATTTACTTTCGTTCAAAGACAATTTCGAATGACAATTAATAATCGGCATTTTTATGCTGATCTTGTTTTTTACCATAGGATTCTGAAATGTTTCGTAATCATTGATTTAAAAATTGGTGAAATTGATCATGGAGATATCGGCCAAATGAATATGTATTTAAACTATTTTAAAAGCGAAGAGAATACAAAAAATGATAACGATCCAATTGGCATCATTTTATCAGCAGAAAAAGAACACATTGCTGTTCAGTATGCCCTTGGTGGTATTTCTAACAAGCTTTTTGTTTCAAAATATCAGCTGTATTTACCAAAAAAATACGAGCTAGAACAGGAAATTAAGAGGCTTTTGGAATAGGAGAAAGCTGATAATCCTGCTAATGAATCAAATAGCTATTGATCAGATGAGGTCAATTTTAGGACGTCCGGCTCTGAAGAGATTGAAGTGATTCAATTGACCGTCGACGGTCAATTGTGAATATAAAATAATTTGAACCATTAATGGCCATAAATGGGTATTATTAGTCTAAGTCCTGCATGGTATGAAAAGACTGCTGCTTGCATATTCAGTGCAAATCGCATATAGTGAGCTAAAGGTTTGAATTATTCTAATGTTCAGCTTATGAATGAAACAGGAAAGCCAATTTCCAAGTTACTAAGATCAGACAAGACGGTTTTTACTTTTAAAGATGTTTGCCTCATCTGGGGTTCGGATAATAAGAAATCAGTAGTGAGTAAAATTAATTATTATGTAAAAATTGGTGAACTATATCGTATTCGCAGAGGGATTTATGCCAAGGACAAAAATTATAATAAACAAGAGCTTTCAACCAGAATTTTGACTCCATCATATATAAGTTTTGAAACCGTGCTGATAGAAGCGGGTATTAATTTTCAATTTTACAGCCAAATATTTTTAGCTTCGTATCAGACCAGGGAATTGGTAATAGGTGAACAAATTTATGCTTACAAAAAAATGAAGGATTCAATTTTAACAAATAATGCAGGTATTGAATTTAAAGATCAAACGTCTGTCGCTACTCCGGAACGTGCATTTCTAGACACAATTTATATCAATAAAGAATATCATTTTGACAATTTAAACTCACTGAATTGGGATAAGGTGTTTGAAATTTTGCCGATATATGATAAGAAGCGCATGGAAAAAAGGGTGAAATTGCTTTCTGAATATCAAAAAAATAACGCATAACACATGGAGGCTTTTGATACCGCGATACATAAAAATAAAATGTTCCGTATCCTGAAGGATATCTATTCTGATGTTTCGATTGCCCCTTTCTTGGGCTTTAAAGGAGGTACGGCAGCCATGATATTCTATAATCTGAGTCGTTTTTCGGTCGATCTGGATTTTGACCTGCTTAATCCTGAAAAAAAAGATGTTGTTTTCAAAAGAATAGAGCAAATTGCAAAAGAATATGGAACAATAAAAGACATTGCGGATAAGCGGTTTAATCTCTTGTGCGTGCTCTCATATGGGAGCGGAAAAAAACAGATCAAGATTGAGATAAATCAACATGGGTCTACCTCTAATTATGTACTTAAAAATCATCTTGGTGTTTCGATGCTGGTCATGGTTCAGGAGGATATGTTTGCAAACAAGTTGATGGCAATGAATGAACGGATTGGAAAAACAAGTCGTGATATTTATGATTTGTGGTTTTTTCTTGACAAAGATTGGCCAATTAATGCCGATCTTATCAAGCAGCGAGCCGAACTGTCTATGAAAAAACTGCTGGAGAAATGCCTGGATCAACTTGCAAAAATGAGTAACAGAAATATTCTTAACGGTCTGGGTGAACTGCTTAGCGAACCGCAAAAGGATTGGGCAAGAGCTAAATTGCGAACGGATACGATATTTTTACTAAAAGCACGTTTGGAAAGCCTGAAATGACCTTCCATACAATCCCGGTTTCTTCTGTCAATCGGAAGCGGGGTTTTTGACGATTTTACCGGCTGTAAAAATTGTATTTAACTGATTGGGAGAGTAAAATTTAGGCTTGGTGAATTATATCCTCATTAAAAATATTGGCCGTAAAATAATATGCTCTTTGCTGACTCTTGTTGTTTTAGCTAACGAGATTATTACGATGCCGAGTGTAAGTGCCGTGGTCCTGAAAGATCCGAGTCTGAGCAATACGGCTTATGCAGAGGATGGCCAAGTACCGCAAGCTGATAAACCAAATGCACCAGCGACGGTTTATGATTTGGTAGCCGTGGTGGTGGACGTGGGTCTGGATCAGGATAAAAATTCTTATGATGGGCTAAAGAAATATACGGAATATCAGGAGTTCAGCAACAAACTTGAAGATACGCAGCTGGGAAATCGAGTTTTAAGATATGCCGAGGATGTGCGAAAAAGCAGTGATCTGACTGATGTAAAAATTCTTTTCTTCGATAAAAGTAAGGATTCGGTGCAGGATTTGGCCGCCGCGCTGGAAAATCTTTACCGTAAAGGCGACGCGGCGAGTTCAAATAAAAACAGATTGGCCGGGGTGGTGCTTGTTGGTGATATTCCTTTGCCGGTAGTGAATAAAAATGGCAATCGCTATATCAGTATGTTCCCATATACGGATTTTTCCGATAAGGCTTATCAGTTTAATACTAAAACAAAAAGTTTTGAAAGGAATACCGGCGTCAGCTTTCCAAAGCCGGAAATTTGGCATGGAGTGATCAATGCTCCGGGGCAGGATTTTAATGCACGCGAAAAACTGGCGGAATATTTTGATAAAAATCATCTCTATTATGAGGGCGTGCCGATGTTTGCCCAGTTTGACCGGAGAATGTTTTTTGGCGATTTAGTGCATGAGGAAGAACAAATAAATACCGATAGCTACAAGAATTACACCAAATATTTAGCGTCTTTGGAGGATCTGGCTTACAAGCGTTACAACAAATTCTGGGCCAACGAAATGATTAGTCAAACTACCGCCGTGCTCAAGGATATACCGGAAGAAATCAAGCCAAAGGGAGAGAATGCCAAGTTTTTGGATTCAATAAAAAACAGTAATCCTCTCACGGCCATGCCGGACATATACAGCAAGTCGGTCATAGATCAGACCCTGATCCCCTATTATCAAGTTCTAAGTAAATATATCGGGAATGTAAATGATTGGGCTTATAACACGGCGCGATATGACAAAAGTGTGGCTGGAAAAATGAATGTGGATAGCGTGGCCGGTCTGATTGCCATAAAAGATGAGTATACAAAATATTATTTAAAAGCGGTAAATGATGCGCTGGAGAAGAAAACCAATCAGATCGCCGAAAAAATACAAGAACCGATTAAGCTGGTTGACTCCTCGGAATTGTCAGGAGAAGTCGAGGGTAAGCCTTTTAAGATTGAAATTAAAGAGGCAGGTGCCGAAGAGGGTACGTTTACGGACAAGCTGTTCTATCGCTTCAATTATAAAAATCAGCAGGATGAGAAATGGTATGTGAATGGTACGGATGCGACGATTCTGCAAAGTCCTAAACAATGCACGCCATTTTTAGGTTCTACAAAGTCAGAATATTTCGATGAAAATCTGGCTTTTAATCCGAGGGCTGTGGGTGGTAAGTATTCCGTACTGACGCGTTCAATTCGTTCCGATGACGGGGCTACTTTTCAGAATGTCCATACCACAGGCGTGAATACTCGCATGCTCTCACCAATTTCAATTGGCGGACAGCCTTCTGAATTATATCAGGCCACCGCCAAGGCGTATGCGGGTAAAGCAAACAACGATGGTACTTATAATACCGGCGCGATAGTGGAAGATAATCCGGCCTATGGAATTTCGGCTTTTATTCAAAATCCGCTGTCCGGCGTGCAGGCTTTGCAAAAGGGTGACGTAATTGTGAAAGTGAATGGACAGGATATAAATTTTGCAAATACTTTTGATCAGGCAATCGAAAATTCTTATCAGGCGGTAAAGACCGTGATTGACATAGTGAATGATAAAAATAGCAGCGTGAAGCCGTCGGAGAGGCTGAAAAATTTCCCCTATATCATCAAGTTACTCAGTGGCGAGAATCTGGATCAAGGAAATGCTTCGCAAATCGCCGGATATTTCAGCTTGGAATTTTATCGCGGCGGTAAAGTTCAAAAACAATATTTTTCTTTTACGGTAGATAAAAATGGCCTGACAAACAGCTTGGATCCTCAGGGTGATCCGGAAGTTTATGTGCTTTTGGACACTCCTCCGGGGGTGGATTTCAATAATGGCGAAACTTATGAGACATCCAGCGAGGGAGCGATTTTTACATTATATAACAACAAGGTTAATGATCCGTCAGCCGGTTGCAATGCCAATTCTACCAGTAGTAATAGTGATCGTTGTCTGGGAATAATGGCGACAATGCCGGTACTCGATCCTGCCGGAAGTATGGCGCCGATATTGCTGAAATTTCCGGAAAAATTCAATGTGGATGCGGATAAGCATGTGGACAGCTATCAATTCCCCGGTGGTGGAAAAAATGATTATTATAAATATGAGGACGTGGATGAGGTGTATATGAATTCCTGCTTCAATGGTTTGCCTGCGGCGAATAAAGATGATGTCACTGACAAAATTTTCGAAAATGACTTGTATGGTAAATTGCTGAAATCGCTATCTTTGTTTCTGAATGGCAGCTTGGCGGATGACGTGGATTATGTAGACGGAGACAGTATTGAGCAAAGCAGCACATATAATCCGAGAGAGAGCACCTGGCAAGGTCTGGATAAAATTGATGCGAGCGAGGTGGTTCTGAATGACGATCCACAAGTAACGCTAAAAGATTTCTCCGATCGGTACGGGCTGTTTGATGGCATTGATAATGATGGTGATAACAAGGACGGTCAGGGCATAACTGATTATAAGTGGGTGGATGGCGACCCGAATGCGAATCCGCCGATTGATCCGGATGGAGTTTATGATCATAAATATTATGATCCTGATGAAGCGGATGTTAAATACGCCATTCCGAGCTGGGATATGCCGCAAATAGCCAGAAAATTATTGGCTCGCGACGGCAGTTATACGATAAAAAAGTTTGACAAGGATGTGACGCTGAATGTTAAGGCGAACAATTTTAAAAAATTATCCAGTCTCATTCTGCATAATGAACCAACGGATTATACAATTACACAGCAGTTAAAAGCTCAAACTACTTTCAGTCTGCCGATTGATAATCCGCGATATATCGCTTTTCAAAATGAACCGACGAAAGGGCAAAATTATCCTGATGATAAAAATAAGCCGATAAATGCCGCAATCAACGTGGAAGCTATTAAAAAAACTATTGGTGATGCGGCTTTGAAAGCACCGCTGCTTACAGGTAAAACTCAAAAAATTAAATACGTTAATCTTTTTGATGAGGAGATTAGAAATATGGCGCAATTGCAGGCGGCTTTGATTACCAAGGCTACTGAGCTGGCCTTGGTGCCGGGAAGTTATAGAATTTTCGGAGCGGAAGCTGAAGCGGGAGATTTTACACCAAAGCAGATCAGTGACGAGATGCTGAATAATTATCTTTTGCCGGTGGTGAAAAATACCGTGGATAGTCCTGTGCAGGGCTTTGATTTAAACAAGGCGGCTGAGCCAAAAATCTATGATGCTTTGAACTGGCTTAATTTGAATATTGATGAGAAACATCAGTATATTTTGCAATATTATTTGAACGGTGATTATAAAAATCAGGGAAATGCTTATGTGGCGGATCATACTCTTTTGCCGGCTCCGGACGGTATTAATGCGGAATTTGGCTATGAAGCCGCTTATCTGGTCTTGAAGGGCGAAGAGAATTCATTCGATATAAATTTTAATAGAGATTTGCCGGAAGAAAAAAATTCGGCTTTTGATCCGCTAGCTCAAGTGTCAAATGGGTTGGGCGCTGAAGAAGGTGGGGTAGGTGAAGGTGAGGAGGATGTTGGTGGTGGAGATAGCGAAGAAGAGGATAGTTATGAATTCGTGTGGCTGCAAGATTTCATAAAAGAGCTGCAGAAATTCATGAAAGCTTTAAGTACGGTGCCGAAATTTACCAATGAATGTTTGGCGATAGTCGCGTCGCAATTTGATGATAAGGGCAAAGCGGGAGATCCCGGCGAAGTGGCCGTCAAAAATGATAATGAGAGTGGCGGCTCGGATCAGAATGTTCCAGATCCGGATGCGAATACGGTAGAAATTAACAGTTATGTTTACAATGAAATAGTCGGCTATGACAACTTATTGAAGGCTATTGAGGCGAAGAGGCGGGGCGCGGAGGACAAGGGGTCGGATGCGGGCGCGGGGGCGGAAGCGCGAGCAGGTTCGGATGCGAGTGTTGATGCTGGAGTGGGTTCAGTTTCAGGTTCAGTTTCAGATGCCGGTGTTGATGCTGGAGCCGGCGGTGGCAATGGAAGTTCAAATGGGGTCGGATCCACCGATGGAAATGGAAATGGAAATGGAAACGCAGGCAAAAATGGTACCGGTGGCGTTTTAGGCACTAAGACGGGGGCATTGGAAAAAGCTTTGAGCGATATTAATAAAACGGCTGATAAAACCGGAAGTGGTGGTGGCAGTGGTGGTGATGAAAGTGGCAGCGGAGGTGAGGCAGGGGCTGGAGAACTCAATCATGGTAATGATCAAAATAAAACAGGTGAAAAAAATAAAACGGATGATGTAAATAACAACGGTGATGGACAGCCCGCACGGGATCAAGATAAAGATCTGGTTATTCTCAAATCCACTAAAGTAAAGGAGCAAGAGTTCGAAACTATTCGTTCTACGCCGGTGGAGAATGACAAGGTAGAGACTAATAAAAAAGTTCCGAGAGAAGTTCAAAAAAAGAAGGATGCGGTTACGCCTCCGGTGGAGAAAAAATGGGAAGAATATTTTATTGGGGCAAAATATTACAAGAAATTCCTGCCAAAGGATGCCCAACCAAGGTCGGAAACTCATAGCAAGAGATGGCTGGCGGAAGCCTTTAGCGATAACCCATTCAAAGAGGCGGAAAAGAAGGAAGAGAGCAAATATCAAGTAATGACAGGTAATACTTTAACTGCTGACGACACTTCAATTATGAAAATTGAAGCGGTGATTTATGATAAAACCGGCAAGGTGGAAATTAAGCAAAAGCCTAATGTGAAATTTTCGCTTTCTTCCAATCTGGCCAGCTTTGTCGGAGATAATGTGGTTGTCAGTAGCGGTGGCAGCGCCGGGGTGTATGTGAAGGCGGGGAAAAAAGTTGGGGATTTCACGATTAAGGCCGAGGTTTTGAAGGAGAATGGCAAAGTCGATGTGACTTATCAAGTTGTAACTAAAGATTTGCAGCTTGTGGCGGGAGAGCCGGAGAGCATTGCAATTCAGTCTGATGCAGATGTATTGGTAGCGAATAATCAATCGAATATTATTTTGGATTTTATTTTGAGGGATAAGTTTGGCAATGCAGCCAATAATGCTTTCGATAAAATCGCTGTATTCGTAAATGATAAAGCTAAATTTGATCCTGGTATCGATGTCAACAGTCAATTGATCGGTACACAGCTGGACACGCTGGATGGTAAAGCGAGCGTGCAATTATTCGCCGGAAGTGAGCCGGGAGATGCAGATGTGGTAGCCGTTATATTGGAACCTGATCTGGAGGACAAAATTTTGAAAGCGGGAAATAATACCGAGGGCATAGATTTCAGTAAATATATCGGGGCTACGAAATCATTCAAGATTTTGGATAAAGTTGGTCTGTCATTGCAAATTTATGATGAAAATTTTCAGCCGGTGAATTCCGTGATTGCTGATGGTAAATCGATAGTGAGATTAGGCGTGAAACTCATGGACAATGGTCAGGTTTTAAAAAATTATAATGGAGAAATAAAATTCACCGTGCTGAAGCCGAATATTGGCAATTTCGCGAATAAGCCACCGAGAAATCTGGTGAATGGAGAACTCAATTCCGCTAATGTTACTTTCAAAGTCGGCAAGCTGACCGGTGAAGAAGAAATTTTGGTGGAAGTGCCGGGGTTCGTGAGTGATTCCTTTAAATTTAAAGTTAAATCGGATGTGGCGAAGAGCATTCAACTAAATGCGATTCAGCTAAACGCATCTGAGACGGAGCTGACGGCAAAGTTGTTGGATGCCAGCGGCAATCTGGTAAAAGATGATAATGGCACGGTTATTAATTTTGGCGCGACGGTAGCGACTGATAAGCTGGTCAGCTTCTCACAAAACAAGGCGGAAACTAAAAATGGCGTGGCAACCGTTCAAGTTTCCGGTAAAAATATTTCCGGTACAGCTAATATTATTGCGCAGACCGGAGATGCCAAGTCGGGTGCCAAGAATTTTGCCAATGGCACTATTTCCCTGAAGATTAATAAGCATATGGACAGTAATGTGGTGAAAAATTTCTCACCACGAGCTCTGTATGTTTCTCTGCTAGGTGGGAATTTTGGCAAGCCTGGTGTAGACAATAATCTGTCAAATTCCATACTTTATTCCAAGGGTCAGGTACAGTCCTTGAGTGCCGTGACGGCTACCAAGGATGAGAAAAAACGACTCTTCGGAGTAGATGGTTATGGCAAAATAGATTTTATGAGCGAGGTGGTTTTCGGTAAAGTTATAGCCGCTACCAGTTCTTTTCCTTATCAGAAAGTATCGATCGCGGACGATATCAGCGGTGATGAATTGGCTAATGTATTTCTGGTGCCAAAGGTGGACGCGCCGGTGGTGCTATTGGATGACAAGACGGAAGTGCCGGAGAAGGAAGGAGTTTTCGTGAAAGTTTTGGATGAAGGCAGTGTGCCGCTATTCAGCCAGGAGAATGATGGTGTTTATTTGCAAATCGAAAGCGATACCAAGGTGAAGGTTGATAAATATGGAAGAATTTCCATTAATGATGATGGCTATCAATTACGCGTGCCGAACAAGGATGATGAAACCAAGGTCGCTAATTTTGCTTTCATTCTCTCTAAAGGTTCAAGTGATATCGCTCTTATCAGTTTCAAGCAGAATGTTGGACAGGCGGTAAGTATTTTAGACTTTGGTGCAAAAGCCCAAAATCTCACTGCGGGAATTTATATCGAGCCGCTTACCGATAAAAATAAATATAATTTCGTGTCTTCATTCAGCGGATCATCTTCGGCTGAGCCGAAGGGGCTGTACATGGTAGATGATGAAGAGAAAATTGAGGGAAGCCAGGCTCCCGGTTTCGGCTATAGCAGTTTGGAAAATGCCGCCGAGGATTCAGGAGTAGGTTTTGAAGGCTCCAATAAGCACATGTTACTTTTTGCCGCCGGCAATTCAGTTGGTGATTCTTTTATTCCCTACGCGGCTGACTCGGGAATTATCTATGGTGATCCGACAATTAAGCTGAAGGTAGACACCGGGGCGGATAGTAAAAACGAGCTGGTGAGTAAAGATACTTTTTTCAGCAAAGATGTCGGCAAGGCGATTTTTAACGGTGCGGAGCCAATTCAGCAATTAATTGAATTTGATGCCAATGGTGACGGCTATGATGACTTGTTACTGGTTTATGAAGATGGACTAATCAGACTGCTGGAAAATGAAATCAGTAATAAAAAATTCAGAGATCGCGGCTATGTGCTGAATATTTATAACGGAATTTATAGCATTACAAAAATTGATGTAAATAATGATGGCTATGATGATCTGGTGGTCGGCACAAAGAAAAGTTGCAATGTGGGGGAACAGTGCGTGAGTCTGATTAAAAATAATAACGGCAGCTTTGATCGCGAACCTTTGAATTTGGCGCTGGAGGATAAGAAAATTTATGAAATGAAGGCGGCGGATATGAATGCCGATGGCTGTGAAGATTTGGTGACGAGTGATTCGGCCGGAAGTATCAGCATTTTCTATAATAAATCAGATGGTGAGTCTTGCCTGGGCCTAGAGACAAATCATGGGTATAGCAGGAATTTCGGCTTTAATTTAAACAGCGAGCTCAATCAAGTAGATAATTTGTTCATAAATTATCCGGGGATGGAATTGCCGGATAATGGAAAATCGCCGAAATCGAACTGGTCTAAATTCATCAATTTTACGCTGGCGGGAGACCAGGCTCCGGCTCAAAATCCTCAATATATTAAGGATGCCAGTGAGCTACAAAATCTGATTCAAAATAGTGACCAAATTGCAACTAAGGATGTGCCTATACAGACTTTTGACCAGCAATTCAATTTTATTCACATCAAACAGGATGGAAAGTTCGCACTGAATTCTTCCAAGCAGGGCAAAGACTTGAATGGTGGATCGGTGGGAGTTGAAGACGAGATTGAATACTTAATTGTTTTGAAAAATGATAGCGGAAACACGGTGAAAAATTTGATGCTGTCAGATGTCACGCCAACTTCGATGACGCTGCTGAAAGATACTTTGCGATGTCTGGATGCAGGCTGTCCGGACAAGCTGGAATGGCTGGATACAGGCACTAGTCTGCGATCAGGTATTATTAAAAATATCAGCGTGCCGGCTGGCGGACAAAGAATTATCAGCTATAAAATGATTGTGAATCTGGTGCCGAAAATTCATTTCGAGCTTGGCAATAATTTCGTCCAATATACGGCGAATAAGGATGATCCATCTAACAACGATCTTTATGGCGATATTATGATCAGGCCGGAAGTGAATCCTGATGGAATAATTACTTATCTTTATTCCGTAGAATCAGAGAAATATGAGAAATTCGAGACGACTCCGGCGGATAATTCCAGCAATGCCGTGGATGATACTTTTGCAAAATTGGGGTTGCCGTCTCCAAGCGAGATAATCGCAGCAAGTGCCAAAGGGGAGGTATCACCGGAGATGGCTGCCATGCTCAAAAAGTTTGCCGCCAGCCAAAATCAAGATAAAGACTATAACGGCTGTGCGGATAAATGGAGTGATATTTTGATAACCGCGCAAAGCAGTGGTGAGGCTTTAGCTACAGGAATAGAAAATACCTTATCAAACTTGCGCTGCTCGGGAGGCGGTTGTCTGCCAATTCCCTATAATTATGCTTTATTGGCTCAGGATGGGGCTATTCCTGGATTGCCGGCGGTGAGTATCGTGCCTTATCCTCCATATGTTCTACCATTTGCACCTTCCATTGGTACAAATTCGTTTTTCAGATTTTACATCTCTCCCACAACAACTTTAGGATTGGGTGGTGCAGCGTGCGCAGGACCAAACGGTGTCGGCGGATGTTTTGCCTTTTCAGTTCCCGGTGGAATACCCGGAGTGTGTGCGGCGGTAAAGCAGGCTGTTCATGGGGTGATTTCAGCTGCGAGTAAAGCAGTGGTGAATGTGGAAACCGGTCAATCGGCTGCAATCATAGACGGTCAGGGTGCAGGTGGCGCTAAAGGCGTGGATACCGGCGGTAGCTGGGGCAATGCCCGTGATCCGATTTCTGCAACTTCAAAAGTAAATGTTAAAGTGCCGGGATTCCCAAGCGTGGTCACCAATTGGCTGGATGGTGAAATTGATGAAATATATACAAAATTATTACGCTTCCCCACTTTCTATTTCGTATTGCCGGATTTTTCCAGGGTGGGTCAGGAAAGCAAATTGGCAGCACAACAATTCAGCTTCAGAGGGTTCAATGATTTTGCCACCAGCCTAAGTAATTTTCCATTTGTAAAACTGGAAGGTAAAGAAATAATCATTAAAATTCCGGCCATTTCGCCAAAAGAAATAGCCAAATACAAGTATCAAGCTGATGCCTGGATTAAGCATATGGAAAGTGAATTACAGAAATATAAGCTTTGGGATTGTGAGAAAAATGAAAATCGCCAGACTTTTTGTGATGCGATTACGGTGGACATGCAGACATTGATTAATTCGGTGAGAAAATTTATGGATGCCCTGGATAAAATAGCCAATTTACCAAAAGATATTTTGCATTGGAGAAATGTGGAGGCTAAATATGCGACGCAGATTATTTGTTATCTGGATGCGATAATGCAGTATACCGGCGGCTATATTAACCGTCAGCAAAAGATTGTTGAATCATGGACCAAAGCTATTCGCGATACCATTCGCACTTTCAAACAGTGGAAGATAATCATGGATACGGTGACGGAGTATCAGCAGTCCTGTGATAAATGTAAGAATGATCGCTTCAGCAAGCTCGGACTTTTGCTGCAACTCTTTGCCGTGATTCCGGATATTCCAATTATTCCCCTGCCAAAGTTGCCTGATGTCGTAGTGGATTTTTCACAAATAAAGACCGGCGTAACGATAATATGGCCGGATGTGGTTTTCAGGCCGGAGCCAATAATTTTGCCGAATTTGCCGGATATAAATCTGCCCGATGTATTGCCGGTGGATTTGAATTTCGATTTGGATGCCCTTACTGGTGGAAAGCTTGATTTTCAGATTGATATACCTAAATTTCCGGATTTCAGTTTGCCGAATTTACCAGATCTGCCCCAGATACCTTTGCCGCAATTGCCGGATTTACCGAAGCCACCAAAGATTCCGGCATTACCAAATTTCGTGGGTAAATTCATGACTAATTTGAAATTTATTTTCAAAATCTTGTGCTTATTGAAAAATGGTCAATTGTTTATTCCGGAAACATTGCTTGAGACAGAAATTGAAACAATGACTCAACCAAATGTTCAAGTGGTACTGCCAATTGTAAAAAATCTGGGTGTGCAGTTCCCACCCATTGAGTACAGCTATGTGGATCAGATTAGAATTAATGGTAAATTGAACTTCACTATTGATACTAATTTTATCTATGTGGCTGCCGACAAGGGTGCGAAAATTTGGAATGACGGCGTGGCCGGATTTATCGGAAACATTAATAAGTATACTTCTCTGCCATATGGCCAAATTGTCAATAAGTATATTCAGACTTTAATAGATAAGGCTCAAAATGGTGTGCAGAAGAAATTGGATAAGCCTTTGAGCTTTGAAAATATCCAGATGGAAAATTTCCAGATGGAAAATATCCGGGTGGAAATGAATCAATATGTCGCGGAGCTGGAAAAAAACAAGGGGCCTGATACTTACAATCTTGTTGCCACGCAAAAGTTTATCGACTCAAGTAATCCACTTTTGAATCGAAGTCTTGCGGAAATTGAAAATGCCATTAAATATGAAAATCTGCCGAATTCTTCGGGTTTGTTGCAAATGGCTGCCTTAAGAGATCAGATGATCGCTTATACCAAAGGTTTGAAAGCTACCGATGGAGTTCTGAAAGAAATAGACGATTACAATGAATTCGGAAAAATTTTAGTTGATAATAATTCACAGCGAGTCGATTTGATTGCCGCAAACCCGAGTGCAAATGATGTGACCGGAAGTAATGTGGGAGAGGTCGGCAAAACTTTAGCCTTTAGTTTCCTTGGCAAAGAAGTTGAGAGTGCCATCAAGCAGGCTGCTGAAAATGCTGATTTATCAGGCAAACGTGATTTGATCGCCGCCGCCATTAATTTCTCGCCGCAGGATATCGTAGACAATGCAAATGCACCTACTCCGCCACCAATAGGATTCTATGTAAGCGCCGGCACTGTTAGTGAAAATGTGCTCAATTACACCAAGGAACTGAAAGGTAAAACCAATATTCTCTTCAGCGACGTGGATCATGATCAGGATTATGACATTGTATATTCCACCGGTGGAGATATTTATTTGAAGACTAATTATAATCCGGCCAACAATCTCAAATTGCCGGAAGGCGAGTTGATTATAGGCTTAACGAATAATGCGGTGGGAGATTTTGTAAACAAGGGAGGTATTGCCGTGGATGGTCTGGCAGTTCCGGCTATCAGCACGGGTAAATTTGATATTAGCTGGTTGCCTGTCGAAGGCGCGGTAAGCTATGAAATTGTGCTGCGAAAATCAATTTATGATGACATAGAAAATGCCGCCTATAATTTCAAGGTAATCGTCAGTGCTTTGAGTGATAAAAATTCACCAAGAATTTCCGAGAATGTCCCAAATGGCAATTATTACGTCAATGTTTTCGCCGTGAATTCCAATGATGAAAAATCGCTGATTTCCGATACAGTCATCGCCGCTCCTCAATCCTGCGCGGATAACGAGTCGCCGATGCCGGTGATAAATTCCACCGAATATACAATTTCCATTTTCCAAAATCTGGAAATCGATGCCGGCGGATCTTTTGATCCTGATGGTAAAATAGAGCAGTATTATCTGGAAAGAATGCCATATGAAAGTAGTCAGAGCGATCCGAATACGGGCGATAAATTAAAGATTACGCCAATGCCAAAAATTCTGGGCAGCGACGTGACTGTTTTGATTGATGAAGATGGAGATGGCTTCCCATTTAATGATAAGACCAATTCACACTTTAACATTGGCCCTTTTGAAAATGAGGGAGACATTGGAGATCATAAATTCCTACTGCATGTGGTCGATGCTTCCGGCAAAAACTCCAGTATAGAAATTACCATTCACGTTATAGCGCCGGCTATTTCTCTTGATGAATCTTTTGCCGCTACCGGCGAGGCGACCGGCACTACGGAGCCAAAGACTCCAGAGCTGCCTTTCTGGTTAATGCGCAGTCGCTATATTTCCAGAGTGATTAATGGGCAGCTGAAGCTGGTGCCAAGAATTGATAAGCTGAAAGAGGCCTTTACCGAAGCCGGTGGAGGATATTTTATAAGGGATTTAATCCTCGATGATATGATTTTGGTGGAAAATGCCGACGGTGAAGTGGTGGCGGAGATTAATCCGAAGACCGGCAATATTGGTGCGATAGAAGATGGCTACAAAGCGGTTATCAATGAGGCTATCCCGCCCAATACACCAACAAATTTAGAAATTAAAGATAAAAATGATCAAGTTCTGGGTACTATATATATGGTTGCCGATGCTAACAGTGATGTAAATATTTACCAGAACTTTGGCTTTGTGGCTGAAAACATGGGGGATTTGAAGGGAGTGAATATCGATGATTTGGATAAAAGTGATGATTTTATTTTTGAAAAATTACCGGCCAATGACGCGGATAATCCCGGTGGAGCCGTGCTAAAGAATGTTGCGGAAAATAAAGTTCTGGCCTCTGTTGATAGCTCAGGCAATGTTGTAATTTTTGATAAGCGGCTAACTATAGCGCAAAAAATAAATGACCACGCGAATGATCCTTTGATTATAAATGTTAATTTTGCCGGTAAAACTGTAGGAGAAATCTATGTGGCGCTTTTGAAACCGGCGACTATCATCGGTGCAAATGATGTACCGCAGATGAGTCCGCGCAAACCTTCGGCGGGTGTACTGAATGGATCGCTGGCTATTTCAAAAGGACCCGATGCGGCAAATTATGTCATTGATCCAAGCTTTAAATTCACCCAGGAGGATCTGGTAAAGAGAAAAGATTTCGTAAAAGTTCTGCTGAAAATGATTTGTGTAATTCCACGTGAAGAAGCGTACAAAGCGTTTGTCTCCGGTAGTGGATATACGGATAATGCGCTGCTTGGTGACTATCATCCGGATATTAAAGAAGCTACACTATTGCAATTTATTGATGGCTACAAGGGAGAAAAAAATGACTCGGGGCTATCACCTTTCAAGCCGGAAAATAATATCACGAGAGCCGAAGCGATAAAAATTATTCTCAAAGCTTTAGAATATCGTGGGATTATCGACATGAGTTCCTTGAAAGAAGGTGATCCGTGGTATGGTGATTATTTGCAAGCCGCCAGAAATCTGACGCCATATTTGAAAAGTGGTAAGCCAATAAAAAACAACTTTGTTATCACGGAAGAAGAGGCTAAAAATCCGGCTAAATTAATGAATTTCGGAGAATTATTGGTAATGGTGCAACGGGTACTCGACATCTATAACTGTTTCGAGCAGGATACAAATAATGATGGCTTGACGGATTATTGCGCGGCAAAATATAAGATAACCGATGCCAAAGCCGATCCGGATCAGGATGGACTTAGTAATTCGCAGGAATGTACCAACAATTTGAATCCTTTAGATGCCGATAGCGACCAGGGAGGAGTGAAGGATGGAAAAGAGATTGCAATGCATACAAACCCTCTGGATCCGGTTGATGATGCAATAGACGAGGATCAGGATGGACTTTCGAACTATGAGGAAACAAATATTTACCACACCGATCCATATAATCCCGATACCGATGGTGGAAGCAAAAATGATGGCAAGGAAGTCGAAGATTGTGGTGATCCTCTCAATCAAAAGGATGACGATAAATTGAACAGCTGTAAAAATCAGAGCGTTCCGGGATTGTATTTGGTACCCGCGGAATGTAATGCCTGTCCATGTATTTCCACCTTTACGCACAAAGCTGATTTAATTCCGGGAGACGTCTTTTTCCCCGTTGTTGCCAAGTATTATCCACAGTATTATGAAATAAAACCGAATGATAAAACTTATATCTTCACCAAAGGTAACGAGGTGCAAATTCAAACAATAACCAAGTAAAATGAAAAAATGTTTAATTGTAATCGGGGTTATATGCGTATTGCTGACGCA
The DNA here is from genome assembly GCA_964480115.1 of uncultured Candidatus Peribacteria bacterium. Classification (GTDB taxonomy): domain Bacteria; phylum Patescibacteriota; class Gracilibacteria; order UBA1369; family LOWO2-01-FULL-3; genus JACRIB01. The sequence goes on along the minus strand of CAYZOB010000049.1, from coordinate 36,308 downwards.
CTCATTGGTCGCGGTGGCAGCCGGAGAGGCCGGCGAGGCCGGCGCTCAAGAAAAAGTTAAAGCTCAATTGATGAGAAAATTGAATAATACGCCGTCCAGTGAATGTCAAAGTACCCTGGTTCCGCTGATGGATATTGAGCTGAAAGAATTTCTGGATTTCCTGAATCAAACTTTTCAGAATAAGAGCAGTACGAGTTCGCTCACCAATCTGGCGATAGCCCGTTACAATGAATTCAAGGTTAATATTGAGAATCTTTTTGACAGGTTGAATTTTGATAGTGAACAGGCAAACATAGCCGCCACGAATGCCGCTTTTGGCTTATGTTCCGCGCTGCTGGAAGAATATTACTCAGCAGGAAAAAAGCTTTTATTTGATCATATAAAGCAAACCAACGCTACAAAAACCGCGACCATAATGCTGGAAAAATATCAGGCGATAAACAATCAACTTAGAGATTTAAACATGACGATTTCACAGATGTTTGGATATTTCTCAGCTTTTAAAAATGTTTTTCCGGGCTTTCTAAAACAATGCATAACTTCAGGATGATGAGACTTTTGAAACAAATTTTCGTTACTTTTTTTACAGCCGTGCTGACTGTTATGTTCGTCTATGGAGGCTATACCATCTATGCCGAAGGTGAAACGAGAATAGATTTCAGAACAGCTGGCAGTTACTTGACGGCTTTCAGTGGCTATCACGGTGAAATGAATGATCTTTTTAACGCAAAAATAGAAAAATTGATTGAGCTCGTGAGCGAGCCGGATTTTTATCAGAATGCCGAGAAGAAAAAGCTGTTTCTGCCGCCTTACAATCTGCTGGACCAAGACGATATTCCTACCATTCTGCAAAAATGCGGGGAGCAAAATTTGAGCAGCTATTGCTTATCAATCGAAGCACTGAGCAGGTACTCTGATTATTTGAAAAGGCTGGATTATTTGCAAAAAAATCCCGATTTCAACTTCAGTCAAATGCCTTCAGCAAGCCAACTTTCGGCTATACTTAAACAAAGGGCTCAGCTTACAATTCAAGAATCTCAGGAGGCAAAAGCCGTGATGGAGGCTACTGTTTCCGCTTATAACGAATTTCGTCTGGCCTACCCGATGCATATAAAGTACCAGGAAATTTTATACCAGCTAACAAAATACAAATCAGTTTTGAAAGATATACGTTTGCGTGCGGCCGAATTTCCGGTGCGCTTTGTAGACGCATCTACCAGTCAGTGTCAATAATATGAAAAAATTCTTACCAATCATTATAGGTTTAATGCTGGGAGTGGGTACATCCACGGGATTGATTTATGTGGATAACAACCAGGTGGCGCATGGTGAAAGTGATACCGGCTGGTGGAATACCACAGTTTCCTGGATTGATAATAACTCATTTGACTGGAAAAGTATTTTCAGCCCTACGGATGCTACAAAGAAGGGCAAAAATCTATATAATCTGATTTATAAAAAAATAACCAGTGATTCCGGCAAAAGTGCGCTGCAAGAAGTTGCAAATAATAATGGCATGACAGTGGATCAGGCGCGACTGGTGGTAAATGGCAGCTTGACCCCGATTTTGAATTCTTCCAAACATCCGACAATGTCCCAGGAGGATGCGGCGAAAGTTATGAGTAAAGTGCAAAGAAATTTTGCCGATTTAAGTGAGCTTTATCAAATTCAAAACGAGTTGGATACGCAGGTCAAACCCGCGGAGATGTTTGCCAATAATGACTTGAATGATTCTGGATTTGATCTTGTGTATGATCTTGCATTGATTGAAGATGTGCTTTTTCTGAAAAAATCTCCGGTGACAATTGGTGGGTTATATCAAGATGCCTATACTTCGCCTTTTAAGCCAACACTGGATGAAAAAACTTTACTGCTAAATTCCAACGTACCAAATGATAATCAGTTTGGCGTAGCTTTCCTGCCTTTGGGCGATGAGAAAAATAGTGCTGATGGCGGCGGGAAAACTGATGCTCCTGGTGGTATCAAGGGCTTGATTGATATTGGAGGAGATCAAAAAGTGGCGGCGGAAGTTCTGGATGAGGACATATGTGCTCCAAATGATCCATTGACCAGTGCTTTGAATGATTATGCCGCGAAAAATGGCAATAAGAAGAGCGGAGATAAGAAAAGTGGCAATGGTGATGGGGGTGGTGTGGGTGGTGTGGATGAAAATGGTGGTGATGGCAATGGAGATAAAACGGCCACTGCTCCAGCTGCCGCCACTGCTCCAGCTGCTATCGCTCCAGCTTTACCTATCGCTCCGGCACCCATTGATAAATGGGAAAAACGATGGTGTTCCGGCGTGGATGAGCCCGGAGTGTTTGCCGGCATAGGTGAGCAGGGATTTGACAGTCTCGGAGGAGCCGTTGAAAATTTCATTGATGGTGGAGGCGTAGCGGCGGCAAATTACACCAGTGAGAGCGTTTCCATGAAAGCCAGTGTTTGCTTTGATGTTAAAATTATCAAAAAAGTTCTATCTGGTTATATGCAGGGCGAGAGCTGCATTCTCTGTGAAGTGGAAAAAATAAATGAATATCTGAAAAAGACTTTGGATCATACTTTGATACCAAATAAAGTTACCGGCAATGAGATGGAGTCGGCAAAATGCAAACAGGCGGTGGCCGTTCCACTATTGAACATCCAATTTATTACCATCTGGAATCCTATCCCCACTCCATCGAATGATAAGCTGATTTTTGGTAGGAATATATTGGAAGAATGGAATAAATTTTCCGAGACTTATAAGCCGGCTTTGTTGGATAAATTACATTTTGACAGCGCTGACAGACAGGATTTGACTGAGAATTTTAATCTAAAATTACAGGAAAAAATTGCCAATGGAGAATTGAGACAATCCGATTTGGCCGATAGAATTCGCAATGTGAAAGCCGTTGCCGGAACAGAGGCTGGAGTAAGGGTGGAGTCTGACGAGATTGGTAATGAGCTGGCAAACCGAATGGTATATTCCCGTAGCATACTGCAGGAAATAAAACAAATGAATGCTCTATTCAAAAATTTCGAAGATACCTTTAAGAAAATAAACAAAGGTACTCTGGATGAAATTCTTAATAAACCAGACATAAACTAATGAAAAAAAACAGCATCATAATTGGTATATTGCTAACGCTCTTGCTGAATAGCGTGGCGAGTAATGTGAGCAAAGCTGAAAGCACAAATGTGTATAATGAAGATGGAAATTTGAGCGTGATCAGATGTTTTGCAAAAGGAGAAATTGATTTCGGGATATTTTTAAAAAGTTTGATATACAATGATGGCTTTGTGGAAGGAGTGCTGGAGCCGTGGAATGATGTGCTGGTAAGAAACCAGTGTCATAGCAATGATATTTATTCGCTGATAAAACAGGAAGATAAAATACGCAGTGCGATTAGAAATGCCTTTTTGACCTGTAACAATGAGAATGTGCCCCAATTAAGAAAGGCCTATTCTAAATTATTGATGGAAATTTATTATGTGAGGCATGTGGTGAAAATCATCTCGAAAAAAATGCTGCCGGCGGCGGCACAAACTGCACTATTGAAAGAGGCGGCGATGGTCGACAGGAATGTTCTATATAGCGATATGAGGGATAGCTATGTAAATGGGAGTTTTTTGAATCAGGAAGATTTCGATCAATTATTTCTGCATCTTGAAAATAAGTATGCTGAGCGCAAAAACCAGTATATAGATTGTGAAAAAAGTTCATGGGAAGGCGTGGGTGTAAAATGGCAGGAATTCATGAAATTTTTCAGTGAAGGTGCGGGGCTGAAAGAAGCCGGAAAAGGGATCGCGGCCAATGCTGCCGGAAAAGGTCCTTCTATTTGGACGGAATTGAAAACGATAAAAACGGTGGAACTTTTTACCACCGATGAAAGTTTTGCGGACTATATGTCCTCGATTGTGCAGGTGAATGTAAATGATCTGGCTCCCAAGGATGCGCTGGATGAAGCGGATAAATTTATTGAAAAGCAGCTGAGCGGCGGTGGTGGAGGTGGCGGCGGTGGTGGTCTCTCCCAAAGGGATTACTTATCGACGAAGAAAAATGCCAACGACACTTATAAATTTGAGCAGGATACGGCCAAATTAAAAGCAGAATTTGATGGGCTATATCGTTTGGCTTCCGATCAGAGCATGGAGTTATTCCTGAACAGTCTGGATGGTCGTCAAGTGGGAATTGCCGATGATGGCTTACTCGAGATAATAAATAATAGTTTCTCTCCTCTAAACGATAGTTTGAAGCTTTCCAAGAGAATTTTGGATCGGCAGTGTAGTGGGGATGAATAGGCTGAATAACAAAAACTCCTCGGCAAGACCGGGGAGTTTTTAGGGCTTTTCTAGGTTTCAGTTCAAGTGGGCACTTGAGCTGACGGGCAATTGGAGTTTTTTATTAAGTAGTTTTTTGAGGAGTAAGGGGCGCGATGGGTTTCGGGTCGGGTCTCTGGTTTCGGGGCGGCTTTTGGGTTTCGGGTTTTGGGGCGGGTTTTGGGTTTCGGGTTTCGGGGCGGGTTTTGGGTTTCTGTCTTTGGGTCTCTGATTTTGGGTTTCGGGTTTCGATGTCTTGGGGCGCGGGTCGGCTTGCCAGGAATTCTGTGGTTTACATGGTACAAAGGCTTTTCTAGGGCTTTACTACCCGGGTAGGCGCAGGGCGCGCGTCAGGCAGGCGTGAATTTTTACTTGTGAACCAATCCGAATACCATGTTGCGCATGCGTTCCTTGAAATTTGCTTTTTCTTCTATGCCGTTGAATTCGTAGGTCAGATCGTTTAATTCGCAGGTGCAATAGGGACAGCAATGGCCATGGCTCGAGATTGATTTTCCACAGGAAATGCAGTGAATAATCATTATTTATTAAGATGAGGTGATGAGGTAGTAAGTGTTTCTTGCTTTATCCAGCAGGTGTGAAAATCGTGTCAGATGCGGCATACGAGCTAGATAATGTAGTGTGGTGGTCCGTCTTCCCGGTTTTTATCTTGCCTTAGAGTATAAGGGTCAGAGGTTTCCGAGTGAGGTTTTGAGAGATGCTGGGTATTTGCGTGGGCTTGAGTCGATAATGTAGGGTTAGAGAATTGCTGATTTAAAAGCTTATGATACTCATTATGATACTCAGGTTGAGGTTCTGTCTCACTTTTGTGCGATTCCAGATGCTCAAGATCGGGATTGAGGGGTGATTGCTGGGGGGTGATATTTTGCTTATGCCCTCCGGTCATGCGACCGTCGAGAAAGGCCTGAACATCACTTTCTTTGATGCGGTATACCCTACCCAGTTTCACTCCCCGAAGTTTACCCAACTTGAGAAACTTCAAGATGGTGAAGGGATGGACCTGAAGAATTTTGGCAACCTGTTCTGTAGTCAGAAAGTTTTCAATCATTTTGACGCACTTTAGGCAAATCTAGAAACTTTATTAAGTTTAATCGATTTTGGCGAGTTTAGCCAATTTTATTAAACTTTATTAAAGCTAATTAAATTCTAGCAGCTTTCAGAACAGTTTTCAATATTCTTCTTGTTTTCAATGAACATTTTTTCGTGGGCAAAACTTAACACAACTTATGCAATTTTACAATAGTTTTGGCAAGTTGATTATACTTAATTAAACTTTAGCCAACTTGGTAGCCTCATCATGCAAAAGTAGTATACTTTACTTAATTTAATTAAATTTTACACGATTTAACTAAACTTTATTAAATTTAATTAAACTTTATTAAATCATTCTAAAGAAAAACTGGTATGGCGAGTTAGTTTCGACCGCCCTATAACCACGGCTATAAAGTAAATGATGGTGGGGAGGGGGGAAATTATTGCTGTTTTAGTCGGTACATTAGTTGACCGGCCTCAAATCGGGGGATGTACTATTTTAGATAAATTATACAGATTGGCATACTGAAATTATCTGGCTTGCCTGAGTTTTTCTACAATTTGATCTATTTCATATCTTGGGTCGCCGTAATTATGGCTAGTCTGGCCGCCTGAATTTTTCTACAATTTGATCTACTTCATATTTTGGGTCGTCGTAATCCGGCAGGGTGCGGATTTTCCAGTATTTAGGCTCTAGATTTTCATTTTCTATCAAGCCAAGGTGAGCCAATCTTTCATGCGCTTGGCAAAGAGGCACTATATGATCAGGATCGTGAATGTGATACATGGCAAATCTGTCGGTATGATGAAGTATATCGTAGGGCTAATAGCAGCCGGGAAAGGCGCAGATAGAATTGGTTTTGGCAAGGACGTAACTTTCGATTGCGGCGGGGATGGGGCGGGAGGTAGCTTCTACCGCTTCAGGCTTTGACTGGTCTAGTTTTTCTTGGCGTAATCTGAGAAGTTGGCTGATGGTCTCGTTCCAATCTGATTGGCCTTTGAGCTTTTGCAATTGATCGGCAATTTCCAGGTCGAGCTGCATGGCGATGGTGACTTTGGGGGTGGAGGGACACGCTGGTGGCAATTGTAAAGACCATGAAAATGACGACATGTGAGATGATGAATATGATTGCAGAGAGCCTGAGGACTGGTCTAATAGCTCTGAATCTGATTGCGGTTCCAAGGGATCGGTGGATTTTGGTATTTTGGTTTGAGATGCTGAGTCAAAACATATGTCGAATGGTAAACTTTGCAAGTTTACAGATTGAAATTTCGGGATATCCCGTAAATCTATCGAGTCGGATGTTATTACTTCTCCCTTTTTGAGGTGTCCTGCAAATATTCTTAAAGTGCCATTATCCATGATTTTTGCCTTTGAAGCTAAAAAGGCTTCATTTTCCTTGGTAGCAATTGCAACAATAGGCCTAACCGCATTTAGTCCTTTTTCCTCTACGACTTTCATTAATTCCGGCTTGTCCTTTATTTTCCTCAAAATCCAAAGAGCGTCATCAACCTGATAGTGGCTCATGCCTGCCAATTTTGCCGCGTATTCGTAGAGGTTTTTGAAACGCTTTTTACGCCAAATCTGCTGCTTTTCAATCTGGGGAAGAAGGAGAATGCACTTGCGCAGCCATTCTTTGGCATTGCGGCCGTATTCAGTGAATTGTTGGTGGACAGTGCGCCAGGAGTGATCTGAAGATTTTGATTTTGGCAGTTTGGTGATGGGCCTGAGAGTATGAGGTGTGGCCAAGTTTTGCTGATCACTAGATTGGGATTTTGGCAGTTTGGTGGTGGGCCTGAGAGTATGAGGTGTGGCCGATAAATAGTGAGGCTTATCGGCGTTAATACCTAGTTGTTGAATTGATTGGTTTTGCATGTTTTTTCATTTAAAAATTTATTTGAAAGCAACTTTGATCGTGCCATTTTTCATGAAAAATCTACAACCAAAATTGCCACTTTCGGCTGACAAAATGGATAAAATGTTGGTGAGTATATGCTCACCCACGTGGTTCATAAATGGGCTCTCTCCTACTCCAGCGTTTTACGGAAATTGCCGGGAAATATTCACGTGTTGCTAAAACGAACACGGTCTCTCCTGAACGTAGAGCGATTTATTCGAACCAACCACTTTATGTATTCGAAGGCCGGCGCCTTTGCAAATACCGTCAATCAAACGGAAATCACTGGCAATTGGAGGAGCATCAAGACCAAAATCGACCGGATTCATTCCCAAGCTCAGGATGACATCTGTAAAATCCTCAACTTCAGCAAGGTCATTTTCATATCGTTTGAGTGCTTTGTGGCCATACTTTTGCAGAAAAGTTTGAAATCTTGCCTCTTCGGCACGTATGGCAGAGGCCTTTTGAACATCAAGTTTAGAAACAGCGTCGATAAGCTCGCTAAAATAATAGAGAAGAAATTGCCGTTCGGCTTCGCGCTTTCCCTCAGGAAGCCATTGATTAAATTCTCCTATCTCTCGGACAGTTGAAGTCCCCCCTACTTTGAAACGCATTGCGTCTAATCCTAATCCCCCCCCATAAAATCTTGTAGAGGCTTGCGGTGGACCTAAAAATTTTATTGTCCTTTTATCCGGCTCACCCGGTTTAAAGGTGGTCATAACGTAATTGGTATCCTGATCGGGAAGTTTCATGGGGAAATTATTTTCAAGGCTTTTTTATAGCTTTTTAACCGGGTAAAAGTCAAGAAGCAAAAGTCAAGAAGGGCTGACAAACAGGCGGATCAAGCAATTTTTTCGGCTGATATAAATAAACCCGAAAGATATGCGACTTCATCGGTCGTAATTGAGCGCAAGCGCTCTGCTACCTCATCATCTTCTTCAACCAGACACCCGTATAAGACTCTTTCACCAGGATCAGCTCCTCGGGCGTGCCTTTGGCGATCATTTGGCCGCCTTTGTCCCCGCCTTCTGGGCCCATATCGATGATATGGTCCACAGATTTGATTACGTCGAGATTGTGCTCAATAACGAGTACAGTGTTACCCTTATCCACCAACTGCTGCAATACGCTCAACAAACGCTTCACGTCTTCGAAGTGCAAGCCGGTGGTCGGCTCATCCAGAACATAAAGAGTTTTGCCGGTAGAACGCTTGGATAATTCCGTGGCGAGCTTGATACGCTGGGCTTCACCGCCGGAAAGAGTAGTGGCGGATTGTCCAAGATGGATATAGCCGAGTCCGACTTCGTGGAGGGTTTGAAGCTTCACCTTTATGGACGGAATGGAAGTGAAAAATTCGAGAGCTTCTTCCACCGTCATTTCCAGAACTTCGTGAATATTTTTGTTTCTGTAGCGGATTTCCAGGGCTTCGTTGTTGTATCTTTTACCCTTACAGGACTCGCAAGGTACGTAAATATCCGGGAGGAAGTGCATTTCAATCTTCTTGATACCATCGCCGGCACAGGCTTCGCAGCGGCCGCCTTTCACATTGAAACTGAAACGGCCGGATTTGTAGCCGCGAAGTTTGGCTTCGGGAGTTTGAGAAAACATGTCTCTAATATCAGTGAAAACTCCGGTATAAGTCGCGGGGTTGGAACGAGGAGTACGACCAATTGCTGACTGGTCTATATTGATGATTTTATCGATATTTTCAACTCCTTTGAGGTCTTTATGCTTTCCGGGAGAAGTTTTTGAACCATAGACTTCTTTGGACACACGTCTGACGAGGATGTCGTTAATGAGAGTAGACTTGCCGGAGCCGGAGACGCCGGTGACTCCGATCAACATTCCCAGGGGAAATTCCACAGTTACATCCTTGAGATTATGTTCGGTGCAGCCGATCAAAGTGAGTTTTTTGCCATTGCCTTTGCGACGTTTTTTGGGCATTTCCACTGAAGCTGCGCCGGAAAGGTATTTGCCGGTAAGAGATTGGGGATTTTCAATGATTTCCTGAGGAGTGCCACAAGCCACGACATTGCCGCCGTTTTTGCCGGCACCGGGACCAATATCCAAAATATAATCAGCAGCCAGCATGGTATCAATATCATGTTCCACGACGATTACAGTGTTACCAAGATCGCGCAAAGAGATAAGGGTTTTAATTAGCTTATCATTATCATTTTGATGCAAGCCGATGCTCGGTTCATCCAAAACATAAATCACGCCCGAAAGACGGGAACCAATCTGAGTGGCGAGACGAATTCGTTGTGCCTCACCGCCGGAAAGCGTGTTCGCCGTGCGGTCCAAAGTTAGATAAGAAAGACCGACATTTTCCAGAAAGCGCAGACGATTACCTACTTCCTGGGTAATCTGGCGGGCGATTTCTTTTTTCATCGGGCTAAGTTCCAGTTTTTCAAAAAAACCAAGAGCTTTAGTCACAGACAGTTCAGTCACATCGATTATCGATCTATCGGCGATTTTTATTGCCAAAATTTCCGGCTTAAGCCGTTTGCCATGGCAGGAAGGACATTCGAGAATGCGCATGTACCCTTCGATTTTTTTACGCACATAGTCGGATTCGGTTTCCAGAAAACGGCGTTCCAAGTTGGGAATTACGCCTTCGAAGCTCGTTTCATATTTACCGGTAAAATGACCACTGCTTGGCGCATCGTCCGAATCCGGCTCGGAATTGCCGATTTCCACAGTGTATTTTCGCTCCTTGTCTCCATGCAGTACAATATTCATTGCTTCGGGAGAAAGTTTTTTTACTGATGCATTCATGGAAAATTTGTGCGCACGGGCCACACTTTCAAGAATACGATTATACCAGGCTAAATGTGAGGTGGTGGTAGACCAGGGCATGATCGCTCCTTCGGCCAATGTAAGGTTGCGATTTGGCATAATCAATTCAGGGTCGATTTCGAGCTTTGTACCGAGTCCGTGACATTCCTGACAAGCGCCGTGCGGGCTATTAAAAGAAAAATTTCTGGGAGCAATTTCCGGGATACTGATGTGACATTCGGGACAGGCGAAATGTTCGGAATAGATCTTGTTTGCAGGCTCGCTGTGAGACTTCGTTTCATGATGCTCACCAATCATTACGAGGCCTTCACCAAATTTTAGCGCTGTTTCAATGGAATCGGCGAGACGGGTGCGATTAGGATTTGGGCTATCTATTTCATGGCCGTCGGAAAGTGTTTGTGTTTTTTTCTCAAGATCTTTGATTATCAAACGATCTACAACAATCTCAATATTGTGCTTTTTATTTTCGTCCATAGGTGGAACTTCCAGTACGGAAACAACCTCGCCATCCACGCGCACACGCACAAAGCCTTCTTTTTTTATTTTATCAATTACTTTGGTGTGCTGGCCTTTGCGATCTCTGATGAGCGGAGAAAGAATGAGAATTTTAGTCCCCTCTTTCATGGAACAAACGTCTTCGAGAATCTGCTGGGCGGTCTGTCGTTCGATAGGACGGCCGCAATTTGGACAATGCGGCGTACCGATTTTCGCAAAAAGCAGACGGAGATAATCATAAATTTCGGTGACCGTACCCACGGTAGAGCGCGGATTGCGTGGCGCGGATTTTTGGTCAATGGAAATAGCGGGAGAAAGGCCCTCGATGTTGTCCACATCGGGCTTTTCCATGAGCTGAAGAAAGTTGCGGGCGTAAGTGGAAAGACTTTCCACATAGCGGCGCTGACCTTCGGCGTAGATGGTGTCGAAAGCGAGCGTGGATTTACCTGAGCCGGAAAGACCGGTGACAACGGTGAATTTATTTTTAGGGATCTCAACATTGATATTTTTGAGATTGTGCAGCCTGGCTCCCTGGACGATTATTTTATCGTGAGACATAGTGACGGGGAGGATAGCATGGCGGGAAATGTTTTGCAACAGTTTAGGATGGAATTTTTCAAGACCGTCTTTCAGGCCGGGACTGAGCATCTGTCACCGCACTTGCCAAAGATTTTGTTTGAAAAATGTGCCGAATTAGAATTAAGTTCGGGTAACCGCCTTTTGCCTGTATTTTTCGAATCATTGTTTTGCGCGACTGACAGCTGCCATTCTTCAGCGCCGAGTTTTTCATTTTCTATTAAATCATTATGCAGGCCGAAGGTGTGAGAAAAAGCATTGAGACTTTTTGTTAAAGAAATTTTGATAGTCGGATATAATTGGCCCGGCTAGTGAATTACGTCGGAAGATACAGGCTGGCACACCGGATTTCTCTTGAAATACACGCCGGATTTATGAGGATGGTTGCGGACATAACAAAGCAATTTGCCGTAATTTTTATGATTTTCCTTGAGATCCAGGAGGTAAGTCAAAGTGAGATAGCCAATTACCAGGAAAGGCACAATCATGAAAGTGAGTCCCATTTCCAGGAAAATATTGAAGAGCGCGTGAAGTCCGACGGCAAATAATATTCCCTCAAGTAATTTCTCTTCATAGAATAATTTTTCACGGCGAAAAAAAAGTAATTTTGGCGGAATTTTGGACCAGAAACTGTTACTGTTACGCAATTCTTCCTGCAGGATAGGCGTGGCGAAATGAGCAATTCCATAATAATAACCCAGCAAACCGGAAAAAAGCAGATGAGCGAAAGTGGAAAAACAGGAGCGGAAGAGAAATGGCAGCAAAATGTTGGCTGCGCCCTCAGCGAGCCAAATATTATAGAAATAAAGAATATTTTCAGTGAAGGCAAAACCCAGGGCGGCGATGATAAAAAACTCTATAGAGTCGTCAATGTTTTTTATTTCCTCATCATCGACAATTTTCACCGAACTGAATTTCATGGTTTCCTCGATTACTCCGACTATCATGAAGGTAATGATTATGCTAAGTGGCAGGATGATGGCATGTGAAAAGCCTATAACATCGTCCTTATAGTAATCCGCGTAACGAAAAGCATTCATCCAAGGAAAATATTGCCAGCTGAATTTGTAAATAAGTATCGGAAAAACAGCCAGCGCGCCCATGACAAAAGTCAGCGCCGTGAGGCTGCGCTTTTCGGGATTTTTTTGATAGAAAATGGTACCCCAAATTGCAGCAGGTATGGCCGCCAGGATTATTGAACCGATTATTTGAACTGCTTGGGGCATTTTTGTTTTTATTTTTATGGTGGGCCGAGCTTTTCCGGATGAGTCGAGATTAAGGTTCGGGTCGCCTTTTGTGTATTATAGCATGAAATTGCCGTGGCGGCAATGCTTGACGTTTGCGGCGTTATCTTTTGCAATACGAACTACAGGTAGGATTCCGTCAAAGCGTGTTTAATCATGCATGTGCTTGCAAGAAAATACGTTCTTGCCGGTGCTATTTATGTCGCCATGGTTAAATTATCCCAACTGGTTGAAGAAAAATTCGGCGATGAACAGGGTAACAAAGTAGATTTCTCCGGCCTGTCCGGAAAATTGCCGTCTTATGTGTCACTGGATCAGATCGAAGTGGATGTGGAGAGTATTTTGGAAATTTGCCGTCTGACAAGAATAAATTCGCTGACAGTTTTGGGTTTTGAAGAAAAGGGAGAAGATAAATTCGATATCAAGGGTATAGATCGGGGTGGTGGTGCGGTGGGCATGGTGAATACGAGCCTGCCTCCTGATAAGATTAAAATTGGTCCGCTGGCGGGGGTTCTGAAAGAAGTGAGTTGGAAACCAACCCTGGCAAGATCTCTCGACTTTAGGTATGCAAATATATCTGTGAATTTAAATAATGCCGGGAATCCTCAAAAACTGAGAGATCCTGGGGGATGGGCCAGGCTCCTGGACGCTTCTTTAAAAAAACAATTGAAAAAAATGGCAAGTAGTCGCTTGGGATTTGATCGGGAAATGTTTATAAATGAAACGATAACGCCAATAGTAGTTTTGGGATTTTATATTCGCCATACGATTAAAAACTTGTCTCTGCATGCCGGTATAATGTCCGCTTTTATTTTATATTTATTGGGGACGGCGTTCAAAACCGGAAACCTGGGATGGCTTTACCTGGCACTTATTAGCGTCAATAAAATCACATCCGCCATGAGTAGTCAGATGATGATGGAATCTCTGCCCCCAAATATTAAAGAATCCGCTGCCACTCCTTTCACTTTCGGTGACTGGGAGTACGATCGCCTGATTCGGGTATGGCATATTCTCAGAACAAAAACTCTAGTTGGCAATGTGATGGAGGACTAAAAAATCTCCCCTTTTTGCAAAAACCGGGGCCTTTTTAGCAGGAGGAGATTCTGTAGCTTAGGCCTAGCAAAATGGCAGTTTCGCGCCGACGTTGTTTTGATTTGAAAGTTTGTCAAAAAAATACGCTGACAGAAGTTTGATTTGTGAAGCGGGAGCGAGAAGAACTTTATTTTGTTTTCATGTCTGTCCTCGATCAGCGCGTGATTTTGGGACAACGTGTTCCAGTTTACTTAGTGGAGCGAGAATTTCATCTTTTAAAATACCTTCTACTTTCGCTTTGTGTCTTTCCCAGGCTGCTTTATTTTCAAATTGAGATTCCGGGCGGATGTACCAGACTTGCCACCAGTTATGTAAAATTTCGGCAAGTTTTGCGGTTGGTATTTCGTTTTTATGACCTTTGACTGCCACCTGGAGGTTTTCTACCATTACGTCTTCGTTTGCAGCTGTGCCGTCTGAATTCCAGTCTAGTGGCGGTAGGCGATAGTATATTTGTTTTCCGGTCTGTGGATCATACAATCTGCGCAAGCCATTATCCGGTTCGATTTCTACTTCATTCCAATATCTTTCAGAGCGTTCTACGGCTTCCGCTACCACTGCTTCGCACTCTTGTCCCTGCTCTTGAGCGTGTTTTTGGGCGGCTTGAATAAGTAGTCTGTCCGCTTCCTGGCTGATGCCGCTGCCTCTATAATTGATAAAATTTGCGGAATCGTCTCTATCCATTGGGCTATCTGGTGTTTTGTTAATATGAAGATGTGATTCGGTTAAGGTAAAACGAATGGCGATGATGCCGTTTTGCACTGATCCATAGGCGCAGCTGACTACAGCGTTATATTCTGGATCCCTGAGTAATACACAAATAAAGCGTGATGGAGAGTTTGGAGTTTCGTTGCTTGCCAATTCAGCTTGGAAAACTTCTAATGGTTCTACTTCGCCTTCTTTAAAATTCTTGGTGAGAAAAGCGTGTATTTCTGCTAAAGAGGGTGATTCTGGATCTGTTACTATTTCCGAGTTAGTCGCAACACGATTGAGGATTTTCAACCTTATCTCTCTTCGATTATCTTCAATACCCGTAGCGGTTGTTAATTGCTCGATATTACCAGTTTGCGGTGGCTCAATTTCTTGATTTGTTAGGGAATCAGGTTGTGTGGACATGTGTCAATTATAACATATCTCGTATTTCGCGCAAGCCTAGTCTTTGTGTGTCAAAACTTAAGTTTTTCCCGGGACGTCATTTTAATTCAGAAATAGTTCAAAAAACGAACCATTTCTAGACTAAAATGTACCGCCGGGGGCAGTACAGCTATGCCTGATGTATGGTAAATATACCTTCCGTGGCCGGGCAGATGTTGTGGCGCTACCAAAATGCACATGGAGTCGTGGATGCGAGTGAACAGCTCGTGCCGACAAAAACAGAATTTGCCAAATGACGTATTTGCCGTTCTAATACCGTTTTTCGTCCTAGGACGATCTGTAAAATACTAAAATGCTGTCTTGATCGACTTCCCAAAAAAATGCCATGAAACAGAGAAGTAAATAATAATGCTAAAATGGTGAGTTTTAAAGTTCTGCGCTGTTAAAGCTCGATCTGCAAAACGGCTCTGTTTTTTTGCAGGTCTTCAAGGCTGGCGGTGTCGCAGGTGGTGATGATCGTCTGGCAGCCCTTGAAGGACTTGAGCAGATGACCCTGGCGCTTGCGGTCGAGCTCGGAAAAGACGTCGTCGAGGAGCAGAATCGGATTTTTGCCGGTTTTTTCTTTAATGAATTCGATTTCGGCGAGTTTAAGGGCGAGCAGCAGGGTGCGGAATTCGCCGCGGGAGGCGGAGGTGCAAATATTTTTCCCGTTCAAGAAAAAGACGAGGTCATCGCGATGCGGGCCGGCGCCGGTTTCAGCCCGGAAAGTGTCCTGGCGCCTGCGAGCGGTGAGGGTGTCGGCGTAGAGACGGGTGATGGTGGGAAGGGGTGATGGTGGCAAATCTTTAACAATTTTGCTTATGTATTCAATAGAAATGCGCTCTTTCTCGCCGGAAATTTTGCGGTAAATTTTTTCGATATTTTTATTGAGAAAAGCCGTGAATTCCAGACGCTTGGCGATGAGTGGCGCGCCGCATTCAACTATTTCTTCGTCCCAGGCGAAGAGGTCTTCCAGAAGGGAGGATTCGGAAGAGCAGGACGAACGTGATGGAGGAGAGGAGAGAGAAGATTGGCCGGATGGGAAAGAAGATTGGCCGGATGAGAGAGAAGATTGGCCGGATGAGGCGGAAGAGGAAATGGCTGAAGCCGTGTTGAAATGTGCTTCGCGGATTTGGCCGAGCAGGGTGTTGCGTTGCTTGAGGACTTTTTTGTATTTAGTGAGCGCAAGTAGATAATGCTTATCCGTCTGCGACAGTACGATGTCCATGTAACGGCGGCGCAAGGCGGGATTCAAATAAAGCATATTCAAATCCTCGGGATGAAATAAAACCGTTAGCAAATTGCCCAAATATTCGGAATTTTTCAGGTTCACGCCATTTTTCTTGAAATTTTTGCGGCGAAGCGGTTTGGTTGAATAAAAAACTTCCAGATTGCAATCTTCATCATCGATCAAAGCATTCGCCGTGCAACGAAGATATTCTTTATCCCAATTCACGAGATCATCCTGAAGCAGCGAGCGGAAAGATTTACCAAGCGAAAGCAAATAAATGGCTTCCAGCAGGTTGGTTTTGCCGATACCGTTGGGGCCGACCAAAACAATCACCTCTTTATCGGCTGGAAAATCGTACTGATATTTCGGATAATTGCGGAAATTCTCTAGCTTGAGCGTGGTCAATTTCATGCTATTTCTGTAAAAAAATTTGCAAATTATGTGATAAAATTATATCTTTCGTGAGCATTTTAAATATAATTTCATTTTAACAAGATTCTAGCATGTCAAAAGAGCAGCAAGCAACAGAGAGCTCGAGCGGATCGGGCGTGAGCAAAACGAACAACCATTGCGATATCAATGCCATGAGACATTCCTGCGCGCATGTGCTCGCTCAGGCGGTTTTACAAATGTTCCCGGAAGCCAAATTGGGCATCGGTCCCACTATTGAGCATGGTTTTTACTATGATTTCGAATTGCCAAGGACTTTGATCCCGGAGGATTTGCCGCTGTTGGAGAAAAAGATGAAGCAGATTGTGAAACAAAATCAAAAATTTGTCTGTAAAGATGAGCCGGTGGAGAAGAGTCTCGAATTTTTCAAGCAGACCGGGCAGAAGTACAAGCTGGAATTGGCAAAAGAATTTGCCGGAGAAGGAAAACAGCTTACTTTCTATGAAAATGTGATGCCGGGCCCTGGCGGTAAGCCGATGTTTGTGGATTTATGTCGCGGGGGACACGTGGATCATACCGGTCAATGTGGCGCGTTTAAATTAATGAAAATTGCGGGAGCGTACTGGCGAGGCGATGAAAAAAATCCGATGCTGCAGAGAATTTACGGCGCGGCTTTTGAGACTCAGGAAGAATTGGCCGCTTATCTAAAACAACTGGAAGAAGCTAAAAAGCGCGATCATCGCGTGCTGGGAAAACATTTGAGTTTATTTAT
The DNA here is from genome assembly GCA_964480115.1 of uncultured Candidatus Peribacteria bacterium. GTDB lineage: Bacteria > Patescibacteriota > Gracilibacteria > UBA1369 > LOWO2-01-FULL-3 > JACRIB01. The sequence goes on along the minus strand of CAYZOB010000049.1, from coordinate 19,328 downwards.
CACCAGTCCTTTGGTAGGGCCCGGCTATCCCCTCTTTCTGCCAAAAGGAGCTTTGGTGAAAAAAATCCTGGAAGATTACATTTCCGGTCTGAAGAAAAAGCGCGGCTATAAATTCGTCTGTATTCCTCACGTGGCGAAAGAAGATCTCTACATTCGCAGCGGACATATGGGAAAATATGACGCGATGATGCCGGTCATGGAAACTGAAGAGGGGGAAAGACTGGTGATGAAAGCCATGAATTGTCCTCATCATTTTGAGCTTTATAATGCGGAGCCGCATAGCTATAAAGACTTACCATTGCGCTACGCGGAAAATACCGCTGTTTACCGCTATGAAAAAAGCGGTGAAGTGAATGGTTTATTCAGAGTGCGGGCGATCACTCAAGATGATACTCATCATTTCGTGACTCATGATCAGATTGAAGGAGAAATTGAAATGATTTTGGGGCTTATTAAAGAGCTTTATGCCAGGTTTGGCTTTGACAAATTCAAGGCCAGAATTTCCGTTAGGGATCCGGCAACTCCTGAAAAATATTTTGGTGATGATGCGTTATGGAAGAAAGCGGAAGAAAAATTGATTACTTCCGTGCAAAAATGGACGGGAGATTATTTTGTCAAAGAGGGAGAAGCGGCTTTTTACGGGCCTAAAATCGACGTTATGGTGCAGGATGCAATTGGCCGTGAATGGCAATTATCGACGGTGCAATTGGATTTCACGCAGCCGGAAAATTTCGACATGACTTATAATGGCGAAGATGGAAAAATACATAGACCGGCAGTGATACATGTGGCTATTTTAGGCTCTATCGAGAGGTTTATGGGGATAATCATCGAACATTATGCCGGAGCCTTTCCGGCCTGGTTGGCGCCGGTACAGGCAATTATTTTACCGGTTTCGGATAAATTCATGGGGTATGCAAAGGAAGTTGCTGAACAGCTGGCCGAAAAAGAAGTGCGCTATGAAATTGATGATTCCAATGAGACTTTAGGCAAAAAAATCCGCAATGCCGAGCTGATGAAAGTGCCATACATGATTGTAGTGGGTGAAAAAGAAACAGCGGAAAAAAATATTGCCGTGAGAGATTATGCGACTAAAAAGCAGGAAGTGATGGCGGTGGAAAGATTTCTGGAGGGGTTTTGAAGGTGTTCCGCTTCGCGAAAGAGGGTGCAGGAGAGCGCGAAGCGCTCTGTTAGGCTACCGTGGCGTAATCGCTACGGTCTTTGACCACTTTGCCGCTTACCTGGAAAACATCGTCCGGATCGGCTTCAATCAGCTTGTAGACTTCAGGAAAGAGTACCTCCGGAGCGAGTTTTCTTTGTAGGGTCAATTTTAAACGTCTATCCTCATATTTGCGATGACTGGCCGGATGGTGAGTGCTTCTTTCTTTGATCAGGTCTTCGGTCAATAAAATTCTTATTTCCACCGGCACGGCGTACATCTTATCATTTATGTCAGGCACTTTTATATCAACAACATAACGCAGAGTGCGATATTCGTCGGACTTTGCGCCATTTGCAACAGTTGTAGTGGAGCTTACGTCTACCAGCCTTCCATAGCGATTTTCGCGCTTGAGACTGCGCCCGAAACTGATATAATTAGTTTCAAGAGTTTTCTGTAAGGCACCCAAATCGTCGACGGAGTTGACTACAAATGTCATGCGCAAAATATCGGTCATATCTTTGGCGCGTTTATTATCTTCATTCAGCAAATTCGTGAGCATGTTAAAAAGTGATTTTTTCCCCATGTATTCAAGTGGATCCTCATCAGAAGTTGGCTGCAGATAGCAGTCTATGCCGTTAAAATTGGCATTGATCAACTCTATTCTCCGGATTTCCCCTCCTGCTGACGCCAACCCTCCAATATGTTTTGGATCAATTTCCAGTGGTGAGGCATCCGGACTATTCGTAAAAAATATATGGTGATTTTCCGGAGCGGTAATTTTCAGACCCCTGCGAGAATGTTGCAGGTCTTTCTTGGTCAATTCAGCCTCCTCATCTTGATAGACAAAACGGGGAGTAATCATGCAGGAATACATTAGTGCCGCCAACTCTATCTTTCTTCTGGCGGCAAAGCGCTCACGTGGATCCCTGGTTGTATTAACAATTTTAATCAATTCGGCATAATCATTGGTCTCAATCACCGAAGGCACGGTAATAGCGGGGATACCAAGATCATCAGAGACTGATCCAAGGTAACCGTTAACATCCTCAAAAATTGCCGTGGCGCGAGCCCAAACTTTTTTAAATTCTTCGTCCGTGATCTGACCCTCCTCGTTCAAAGTTGTGTGTCTAAAAATTCCGCTCAAATTGTCTCTGTAACTGGTTTTATTCAGGGTACCGCTATTTCCAAACCAGTCCTGATAATTCTTTTTCATTTCCGGTGGTATTCCCATGGGATCAAATAACAAATTTCTGATGTCAACGTGAGAAGAAACAAACTGGCAGGTATCGGTTATTTTTTTGCTTAAAGCCTCGATCAAAACATTGATATCCCCGGATGAAACAACTTCGCGCGTTCCGGATTTGTCTTCAAAAATCAGCAACGCGGGCAAGTTATCAATACTTGCCATTTTTTTACCGCAGGCATCTATAAGTTTGCCACGCAGGTTAAACAGATTTAAATTCTTTCCCTGAAGTTTCTGGATCTGCTCATCGAAAAAAACTTTCATTGCATCAATATTAATCAGGCAGATCGTTTCATGGCTATGATCCTCAATTCCGGCAATTCTTCTGAGAAATGCCGGTGAACCTTCGATGTCCGAGCTTTTATATTCCGAGAAAAACCTTATTAAGCCCGATTCTATGAATTTCATGGGTTCAAGCTGGCCGCGAACTTCGTAAACCTCGTTTACGATACTGGCAACGTGTCTGGTCTCAGCCGGTGGTGAATTGTCTTCGTCATACTTTTCCGTGGCGCGTCCTCTCATTATTTCAATAAATAAGGCTTTATTCTTTTTTATCCAGGTGAAAACATCGTATTCATCATAATGCGTTCCAAGTTCCCTGATGAACGCGGCAATAGTGTGTTTTTTATCACGCGGGTCATAATGTGCTTTGAAATATGCGACTTTTTTCCGGAGGCCGTTATCGGTTTGTTCATCGACTTTTTCTCTGCTTTTTTTGTGAGCAAAACTTTTCAATCGGTGGATCAAGGAATCCATAACGGAACCAATCACGGCCTTGAGGTTGCTGCCACGATAAAGTGACTCTTCCAAAACCTCATCGACAAGCATGGTCAAGACATCTTCCGATTCCAAAAAAGCGATTAACCTTTCCGGGGGAATATTACGATCAAAACAGGCGCGGCCGATTCTTTCAATTTCCTCAATCAGCGGAGTGGCGATACCAATACGGCTTTCCAGATCATCCACTATATCGTTTTTCAGCAGAAGATCAGCATCATGTTCATCCAAAAGGCTGGGAGTGGTATGGATATTGACCTTATTAACCAAGCGTAAATTGCGGGCCGTTGTTCTGCTAAATTTAACGGCGTGGTAAGCTTTGATGTTGACGAAATTGCGGAGACGCTGAATTGGACTTTTGCTTTCCCTGTCGGCCTGTTCAGCTTCTTCACCTTCTCTAATAACGGTTTCAACTTTATTTCTGATAAAAGTTGAAATTTTGCGACAGGCGTCCCTGATTCGCAGTACGCTGTCCGCTCCAAATTCGGTACCTGCCACAATCGCCCTGGTAAGCGGGCCTTTTTCAGGCAAGGCAAGGGCGGTACTTTTTTTAGCTGTTTCCGACATGGTAAAAAGTCATCTTGTCTATAAAGATTACTATTAAAGCAGCTCGCCAACAATCTGTCAATAGACTATTCCAGCGCTGTCTTGTCAGCAAAGTTAGCTTTACGCCTGGCCTTTTCCGTGTCGGAGACGAAGTTTGGCATGCCGATGAAATTGGCGCCATTTATGAGGCTTTGCATTTTTTCACCGTTATCGGTCTTGACCACTTCGTCAAAGAGATTATTGAAATCTTCATAAGCCTGATCTTTCTCATTTTGAGCCTTTTTTCCTTCATCGGTACGCACGCTGTGTACTTCCGGTTGCTGAATTATATCCACCAGCTTGATAAGATCCCTATTGCCATAAGAATAAACTATCTTTTTGACTGTAACATTAAGCTGATCAATAAAGGCTTGGGGAGGAGTATCACTAACAATGGTACGGCTGGTCAAAGTATCCCTATCCATGCGTTGATAGGTGTCACTTTTGGTGGAAGCGGTTTTTTGGTATCTATTAGTCATAATTCCTTCAAAACGCACATAGGACTTGATGGCTTCCCTAAGTTTTTTGCGGCGTCCTTTCCCGGCTACGGAACGCATATATTGACTAAATCCAGGAAAAACGTTCGCGTAACCTTCCATGGTCAAGAATTTTTTGGAACCGGTAGTGGCTTTACAGGCACCATTTATGACTTCATAACTGGCCGGTGGCATATAGGCAAACATATCATCGTGATCGATATTTTCACCGTTACGAAGAGCTTTGTTGATACGATTTTGCGTATCATCGCTGGGAATTACATAGTCCCATAAAAACTTATCGACTGCTTCATTGGGCTTACAATTAGCGGGATTCGCCGGATCTCCATGATCAAACCAGCGTACCCATTGTTTATAATCATCAAGGGTGAATCGCAAAGCCTCGCCCTCCGGACCACGCGGAGCCCGGGCGGTGAGATATTCCATAATCGGAAATTTTGCGAGCATGGCCGAATTGATATGGGCCATACGATCGAAAGGCATAATAGTGCGGCCGTCGTGGTTTACCGCGGCGACGCCTTCAAGCATGTAGTAGAGCTTGGCTTGCATGCTGGACTTACCTCTTTCGATGGCGTGCAAGATAAGACCTTCATACTCGTGGGGGTTTACATAGTAGCCGCTTTTATGTTGTCGCAATAAAATGGCAAGCCGGTCGGCGTGTCCGCCATCGGTACCTTCGAGCTGATCTCCTTCTTCATAGAAACCTTTGGAATTGCTGACGTAGGCGCTCTTATTTTTGGAAAAGTAACCATCTTGAGTACTTTCTCCCCAGAGGGAATCGATAGCGCCTTTAAGAAAATCAAAGCCGGTGCGCGTATCTTTTGCGCTTACCTTGGTGTTGGGATCGCCATTGGAAGGAATCGGAATGGCATAAATCGGTTTGACGAATTTGTTAATATTTTTCCAGAGCGGGATACTGTCCCAGCGTAGTTGCCCTTTGTCGGAGAGCGTGATAAAGGCGGCCTTAAATTCATCCTTGTTGCCGGTATTTTCCAGACGATACTGTATTTCGTAAATACCTTTGTGCTCAAAGGCTTCCTGATACTGATGGACTTCTTCATGCTCGGTGGATTCCACAATACGACGCATTTCCGGAGAAAAGTAAGGTAATTCCTCACCCACTCTGGCGTATTTATCTTTTTGTCTGCGCTCCCAGCGGCGGTCATAGAATTCCCACATGGACGTACCCATTTTCCATAAATCATTCATACTGAGGAAACGGGTGTCCCGCCAGAGAGATTTGAGAAAACTTTTTTCGGCATATTTCATGCCGCCAATTTTCTTGACCTGGTCTGCCGGTAGAGCTTCTTCATAGTATTTTGCTTTGGCATGTCCGAGCTTGTCATGAGCTTTGTCATGGCCGTGACTTTCGCCGTGAGCGGTCTCGTGAGCGTGTTCAGCTCCGTGACTTTCGCCGTGAGCGGCGACCGGCCTCGATGGTTCCGTCGGAAAAGTCTCCACTTCTTCATCTAATTCCTCCTCCTCATCCGTATCAGTGGCGTGCTTGTTGCCAATAGCCAGGGCGGCGACGCGGTTCGGCTCCGAGGGCGGCGCCAATTTCCAGGTACCTTTGCCGGTGGGGATAGTAGGCGGAGCATCCATGATGGATCCTTCCTTGACCATGCGAGCGAGTTCCAATGGCCGGAGAGTTATGCTGTCCGCCTTGTTGGCTTCCTGCCATTTACTACCGGCTCTTTGAGTAAAAGCAAAATGACTAGGAACTCCGATTGCCAACAGCTTTTTAATTGTGGCATCACCGTTTTTGAAGTGGTGCGGACTTTCTTCCAGCTTAATAGTTCCTTCTCCATCGCGTCTCACTATTCCGCAACGGAGGGAACCATTATGATCAATAAAAAACACTTCTTGTTGCCCACCGGCTTTGGGAGCGGTGAATTGCGGCAGATCTTCATCCACGCACTCTTCTTTCAAGCCGTTACCGGCTTTAGCACAAATCGCTTCAACTTCATCAGGAGCGGTGACGCGTTGAAATTTATTTTCTTTGACAAATTTGGCGAATTCACCAAAAGTGAAATCGCGTTTTATATGATCGAAATAAAGCAGATTACTGACGGCATTTTTGAGCTTTTGGCGCGGAACGGTAGTAACCGGGCGATTGAGTCTCAAAGTTTGCTTGCCTTCATCCAGGGTTTCAATCCTAAAAGTGTCATCGCCGTTTGACGCAGGCTTTTCCTTCTGAAATTCCTGTCCGGGCGCGAGACTGATATAACCAAGTTCCGCCTTTAAACGTTTATTCAGCTCATCCAGACCGGCAATTTCCTCATGACCTTCTATGGCACTAAGCTCATGCAGAAAAATAGCGCAACCCTTGATGACATCTTCGCCATTCTCATTGGTATATTCAATCAATAATTCGCCCGGCGCTTCCTCGGTGAAGCCGTTACGATCCGTTTTATCAAAAAAGACACGCTTAATTTCAAGACTAGTGGTGCCCGCTGGAGCACTCCCGTCTTTACCTTCGGCTTTTTCCAGCAACCGAACAACAATTTTCTTGGCAGTTTGGAGATCTATGCCGCTTTTTTCAATCGTTTCCAGAGCATTACGCTGGCTGTAGACACGACTCAGCCATTGCTCTTCTTTCAGGCTCGGCTCTTTCATCCTCTCATTAACACCGGCGATTTCATGATCAAGCTGAATCAGTTGACGTTTTAGCTCTTCAATCAAGCTTGTGTCAGGCTTTTCCGCGGCTTCGGCTTCTTGACGTTGACGATCAATTTCATTGGATTTTCTGAAAAGCTGATCTCGTTGAATTCTCAAATTATCAAGCTCTTTCGCCAGCGCCTCCGGCAGTTTTTCAGCTTCCCAATTGTTTCTTTTAACTTCTGCAACTTCCGAAGCCGCATCGATGCGGCTGCTGATGCCGGCAGTTTCGATGATGGATCTGGCTATAGAAGAGGTCTCTTTTGTTGACAAGTCGGCCAAATCTTCGTTACGCAGATCGGTGAGTTTTTTCAGGGCTTCTTTTTCGGTGCGTTCGGTCAGAGGGCCGGTACTTTCTTCCCTCAGTCTTTTTAATAAATCGACGGCGTATTCTTTTTCCTTTGGCGTGCCGTCCAGGGCGTGGAGAAAGCGTAAAGCCTGTTTTCCTTTTTTAGGAAATTTACCCTGAGCTACGGCCTGCATGAAATATTTGTATTCTTTCCGCTCCATCTTGTTCGGATTGCGTAGGGTTTCACGGAGCTTTTTCAGCACGTCCCTTTCGAGCTTGCCGTCGCGAGCCAGTTTGGCAATTTGTCCGGCATAAGTGCCGGGATCCATGGCTTCCAACTCTTTGAGGTAGGCGATATACTCGGACGAGAAGCGATCCTGAGTCGCCGCACCTTCCGGAGCACCTTCAATCCGGCTCCGATTGGGCGGTGATTTTTTCTGAATTGTTTTCTGTGGATTGGTCATTGGGAATAATTAGGGTCCGGGTGGAGGTGGTGGTGTCGGGTCGAGTTGTGCGGCGATTGTCGTGGCCGGGGTATCGTCGCCACTCTTTCTTAAAGCAGCCTCGAGAGCTTCATATTGATCCTCACCAATCATGGCCTTCAAACTGTTAGCCAAATTTGCTTTTGTTACGTTTGTAGTGGTGAAAATCTTGCCGATGTCTGCAAGTTTGGCTTTGATCAGAGTTGGGTCATTAGCATTATCTGTAATTGCAACCGTGAGGGCGTCTCTTGCGGTAATAACTTTGGCTATTTGATCGGTGTCAGGTTTGCTATTTTTAACGAAAATTTGACCGAGTTCTTTGCCGTCAATTTGAGTTTTGTCTGTAATGGCCGGTGCGGCCGCTTTCTCCGGTTCAGCGATAGGCTGGCTTTCTGAATCGGTGGTGGTGGAGGTGTTAGCGGAGTCTTTGGCCTTGACAATACTACTGCCAGCAATTGTTTTAATCGCTTTCGAAACATCGTCAGGTATAGAATCTGGTTTTGCTAAAATATCTATTGCAGCTGCTATAGCACGGCCCTGATCACCGTGTTGCGTTTTTAATTTTTCTAATACTGCCACATTACCAGGAACCGACTTCCAATCCTTTATTTCACGCCTCCAGCTGTCTGTGCCCAATTGCTTCTGCCTTGACATAGTATTCAAATGTTCCAATAGTGTATCTGGTGTCGTGACAGTTCTTACATCTTCAACCTTACCGATTTTTTCTCCCATAGCTTCCAATAATGCATTATCGCTTCTTGAATTGTCCTTGTCCATCAAGCGGGACAAGGCAGTATCAACTGAAGAAAGGGTGAAATTTTCGTATTGGCCATGGGGGTGATCCGGTAGTTGAATGGGAACTATTGGCATGTGCTTGAATGGTAGACTGCCCACCCATTTGCCGGCGCTTTCCACTTTCTGTTTGATAATGTCAGTCGCGAATTGAGCAACAGTCCCTTCCGCTGCCGAAAATACACCCATCCAGACGACGGCGATTACGCCGAGAGCCACGACGAAATCCTGCAAAGTGCTCAAGCTTGCCACCGGAATACCATTACCCACATTGATAGCGAACGAGCCGCCAATATAGGCACCGGCTTTACCGAAATCTGTTATTTGAATGGCTCGCAGCATGATCCAGCCAACAGTTAAAGACAAGGAAATTAACAGCGGGGCGATGGCATTTTTAGTAAATTGTTCGGATAATTTGCTTAAACCGCCCATTTTTTCCTTCAGGGTGGGAGAGGCAATCATCAAGAGCAAGAGCGGTGATACCGCTATACTAAGCCACATTACTACCAGTCTGCCAAGCAACACCGCGAATAAAGCGAGGAAGGAAGCGGCATAGACCAAGTATAAAACTACAGAAAATAAAGCATTGGTGAAAAATGCTTCTATGCCCTGTCCGTCAGTTTTTTCCAGCTTCACATCCGAATAAAAAACTATTTTGCCCATATTCAGGGCCATGGCAAAAGCGGCATTTCTCGAATTATAGTGGCTTAAAAAAGTCTTGCCCAGAGGCGTGAGTTTGTTGCCGCTGCAGAGAGAGTTTTCCAGTTTGGCGGCGACCCTAGCTTCGAATTCTACGAGAACTGCTTGGCCCAATACTGTTGTGATTTTATTTTTCATGTCAAGAATTTGATCACCGGGTTTAATTCCCGCATCCTTATAATTTTCACCTTCGGCAACCTCGTGATAAGTCTTGAATTCCTTTTCCTGTTTAGCTTTCTGATCGGAAATATCGGTATCATCCATCTGGGAGGGATTCTGACCATTATTGGCGAGACAAAATCTCTTAATTGTAGGGCTATTATCATCAGCGGTTATTTTCGCCAATTCCTCATTAATATTCCCGGGCAGGGCAAAGATCGAGGTGGTGAGAACATTGATACCGTCCAGCATTACTTTTATGGCAACAAAAGAAAAATTCACGGCAATTATACCCACGATGATTTTTGGCAGCATGGATTTGATGGAAGTATTGTCTTCAGCCAAGCCGAGTACATTGTAGAGAGCCAGTCCCACGAGCACTATTACAAATAAAATATTTACCAAATTGCGCATCGGAATCCAGATTTCGCGCAGTTTCTCTTCCATGCCGTTGGCAAAAAGGAGGTCATTCTCCATTAGCCCTCCGATGAGCACGAGCACCGGCCAAATAAGTTTACTCAAAAACTCCTGTACGCCGAGCAGGAGGGAAATTTGTCTGGTAATGTCGCCGAGATCGGCAGGCTGGGCGGTAGACTTGGGGCCGCAAACCATTCTGAGACCCCCATCTTCGGTTGCAACAAAACTGGCCCAGTCCAGCTTTATAAAGCCGGATGGACACAGCACCGATCTAGCATCTTTTTCTTCTTTTTTGATAACTTTATAACAAGTAAGCTTGTCGTCACCCAGGTTCCATCCTTTGCAGTCCAAGGGGGCGGCCTTGGTCGGGGCTGTGGACGGAGTCGCCGCGTAGGCCACTTGAGCGAGACCGCTATTGAGCGTGAAGACAAAAAAGGCCAGGGCGGCACAGATTATTTTTGAAATTAATTTTTGTTTTTTATTTTTCATTATTGTAGAAAGAGATGAATAATGGCGATTAGCGGCTTAATTAAGCCGCTAGCGTGATTAGTAATGAGAGTAGCGGCGCTGGCGGATTCGTCCGGAAAAAGTGAAAAAATGCTTCCACCTGCAACTAATGTTCCCGCCGCTACTTTTTTCGCCCGTTTGCCAAAGGAACTTTTATTTTCTTCTTGTGTCCGGTCTTGTTGTTCTTCCTGAGTGCGGTTAGGCCGATTGTAAGACTGGCTGTCCTGAGCGGCCTGAGTGTTCTGTGCGGCTTGAGCGGCTTGCCTGTTTTGTGCTTGCTCTTTGGGATCCTGCAGGTGCTGAGGCTCGCTGTTTTTTATGGGAGCGTTTCTGATTCTACGAAAGCCGTGCCTGACGGCATGATGCAGCCCTTTTTTGCCCATGACTCTATGCACGATTCTCTTTCCCTGTTGGGTAACAAGTGTGTTTCCCCGGGGAGAGATTGATGGCGATTGTTCAACCTGTCCATTAATTTCAAGTTCATTATTTTCAAATTCAGAATATGATTCTAGAGGCGATGTAACATCGTGAGGTGTAAGCGATAGCTCGATTGGTTGGGTCGACTGAGCCGGTTGAATTGGCTGGGTCGGTGGGATTGGCTGGATTGGCTGAATTGGCTGGGCCGGTTGAATTGATTGAGTCGGCTGGGCCGGCCGGGTTGGCTTAACCGGTTGAACCGTTTTTTGTTCCAGCGGCTCAGATTCTTTGAAGTTCGCATAAAAACCGTTCCCGGGAACGGTTTCCTGATCAGTGATTGTAGATTCGTTTTGTGCATCAATGCGCACTTCGGAAGAAGACATGGCAGATGAGGAAGCCACGGACTCGGATTCGGATTCAATTCCGGACTCGGACCTAGTCACTGACTCGGACTTCACTCCGGCTCCAGGCTTAATTCCGGACTCTGATTTAATTCCGGCTTCAGACTTAGCCACGGATTCTTTTTTTGACTTGGCTGCCTGTCGTGTTTCGGCCAATGGTTGCAGTTTTGAAGCCAAATTTAGCGCATCGGTATAGCGGGAAAGCACATCTCCCGGCTCATTATCACTAATAACTTTAAGTTCATCAATTATCTCCGCAAATTGATAGAGTGTATTTTGCAACGGTTCATCACTGATAACTTTATTTTCGTGGCAAATACGTATTTTCTTTATCATCTCCGCTATTTCCTGGGCATCATCTTCCTGTAAAGACACGAGGCGAGCAATAAAAGTTTTACTGTTAATTGTGACAGGATTCATCCTCTTTTCTCGACTTAATTCGTCTACCCAGTCAGCAAAATTCTTGAACAGTGCGCGATCGGCACAGTTGCGTCCGAAAGGTTGTCCGTCGCCAAATAACCGGCTTTTACCGGGGTCATTCAAGAGACTATAGAGAGTACGATATTTTTCGAGGTTTTCGGACATTTTATTGATTTTAATTTAAGTTGCATCTCCGGCGGGCGCGGGCGCGGGAGCGAGAGCGGAGGCTGGCGCGGGCGCGGGCGCCGTGGCTGCAGCCGTGGCTGGCGCGACATCCGGTAGCATCTTTGCCGGTGAATCCGTCCAGTTGACAAAGTTTTCCCGAGCATCTTTGTCCGCTCCTCCAATATTCAAAGTGTCAAAAATTTTGGCAAAACTGAAAAGTTCTTCCGCATGAATCTCTCTGAATGATTCTTTTATAGCGGCATAATCGATGCCTTTGCCGTCAGTTTTGTCATTGGTCTGCCGATCCAGGTAATTCTCAAAATTTGCCGGAATCAAATAACCGGCCAGTTTGCTTAAATCGGTTTCCGGAGGCTTTGAATCATTCTTGGCATGCTGAACGAATGCAAAAAATACACCGGCGGCGTCTTTTTGCTCAAAAAAAGTTCTCCAGGCGGGAAATTTATCGTTGCCATTCTTTTCCTTTTGCAGATCTCTGGCGGCTTGAGCCTTAGCATTGGTGCCCGCCAAAATTTGACTTAATCTTTTTTCACTTTTGAACAATTCAGCGCTGCCCGCTACAAGAGCGGCGGTAAGGGATGAAGCATTGGTTAAACGTTTTATACCTTGCCCAATACCCTTCCATGTGCCACCCTGCCAGGCACCGGTCATAAAGTTGGCAAAAATGGTAAAAGCCGCACCTACCTGAATAAAACTGAGACCAATGTTAACCAGAGTAATGCCTTTTCCGGCCTGATTATCAGTGCCATAAGCTATAATGCCATTTTTCTCAGCCTCAGCCATAAAATCATTCATCTGTTTCCAGTTATTGTGGAATTGAGCGATTTCTTTAGTAGTGTATTGTTTCGGTTCTGTTAAAGTTTTATTCAGGGCATCAATTTCCGCCCAGGTGTACACACCAATTTTATTTCCCTCAGTGAGAAACTCGTGGAGTTTGGCCGGGTTATTTAAGCAAAATTTTTCGGCAATTTCTTTGCGATCTTTTTCACTCATAAAATAAAGAACACTCCAGACATAAGGCATAATGTCACCCTTTTTTTCGAAGTTGGTGTTCAAATATCTGATGATTGTGTCAATTGCCCCCCGGGTTTCCATGTTGCCGTCTTTGGCCACCACCATATCCCCGCTTTTACCGGATGAACCTATCGCATAAAGATAAGCCTCTATCAGCTTCGGATGCTTGCGGGAAATGAATAAATCTACGGAGTAACTGGGTTTAGCCATGGATGAATCTTTGGTCATTTTGGCCAGAGCTTCGTTATCCAATCCGTCGTGGTCTTTAGCCATTCTGGTGATATAGGATTTGGCGAAATCCACGGCTTTATCGATTCGCTCCTGAAATTCAATCAAACCGTTTTGATGGCTGACGCGTTGTTCGATGGTGAGGTTTTTTTCTTTGCTTCCCAGCTGAACCTCACTTTCGAGCATTTCCGCTGCAATTTCATCAAGCGGTAAAAGCAAAACATCGGTCATCACACTGTCGCTTAGGCGAGCAGCATCGGTAGTTCTTTTTCTTGCCGCGGTATTGTAGGCGTTATTGATGGCACTTTTAGCCTTTACTATGCTGTCCGGCGTTGCTTTTGGTTCTTCTGCCGGTTTATCATTTGTGGACATATGGCGACCTTGTTATATTTTAAATAATCTCAAGAAAATATCGCTTAATTTTTCACTTTGCCCTTCCAATTCCGGGATTTTGCCCATAAGAAATTCGCGAATTACAGCAGGTGACTGATTCCAAAGCTGAATCGTAATATCATCCAGCACATTTCCCTCTACCCGAATATTCAGAGTTTGCACATAGGGCGGCTCATAAATAAGCCAGAAAAACTTGATCTGACTGTAAGAGTATTTACGAGTACCCACTTTAATGCCAATGTCGGAAATTTTGATTTCCGTGGCTTTGGGATGTTCCAAATGAATAATATAATGAACAATGGCAAAGGTTCCAACAACCAAAGAAACCGACCAGGAGCCGTCATAGATCCCCCAGGCTACAACTCCAATTACCAGGATACTCATGAGAGTTTTCCAGATTGGGCCGCGCTGATGAATGATTGTTTCCGGGGCAATCCAGGAAATCAGCGCTTTATCAAAAGCGGAAGGAGAATTTCTGATCAGATCACGCTGACGCTTGCGATGCTGATGATATTTGGCTTTGATTTTTGTGAACATGGCACTTGCGTTTTTAAATCTGGTAATTGTATCATAAAAAGACCCTTCGAGGAAGGGTCTGGTGCCAGATCTATGGACAAATTCCCTAAAGGTTTTATTATTTAGTATATGGTACCATAGCCATAAAACGGGCGTTTTTGATAGCCTGGGAGATTCTTTTTTGATGCTTTTGGCAATTTCCACTGTAATAGCGAGGAACAATTTTGAAATATTGAGTGGTATATTTGCGCAATATTGTGAGGTTTTTGTAATCAATCTGATCAAGCTGATCTATGCAGCATTGGCATTTTCGGTGTTTATAACTTGGCATTTTTAGGGGGTTAAAATTATAGAAGGCGCTCTGTTAGAACATGTTTTCAGATGAATCGGCCGGCTCGGACTCTCCATCCGTTGGTGTAGGTGTAGAATCCTGTTCAGGAATGAAATCTTCTTGCGCGCCCGGCGTTCGTTCTCCTTGATCCGTGGCACGCTTTTCCAACATGATCATATCCTGTAGAACCACTTCCGTGCGGAAACGTTTTTCACCATTGTCAGCTTCCCAGCTTCTGGTTTTCAAATAACCCTCGACATAAACCAATTTACCTTTTCTTAAATACTGATTACAGATCTCAGCCAAACGCGCCCAAGCCACCACTTCATGGAATTCGGTGGATTTCTTTTTTTCCTGAGTGGTAGTAACCCATTCGCGGTTGGTAGCTAAACCAAAAGTGGTTACAGCCTGACCGTTTTGGGTTTGCTTCATTTCAGGGTCGCGAGTGAGATTGCCAATTATTATTACCTTATTTACTGATCTCATATTGTTTTGGATTATAGGGTTATATCTGGATCATCAATGATACTTTTAAGCCTGGCGTCAACTTCTTCAAGATTGACTTTGGCGGGTATTGCTTTTTTGACTTTCTTGGGAGCTTCTACCACTTCAGCTTTGACAGGTGGGCGCGGAGCTTGAGCGGTGGCGGGTGCTGACGCGTGTTTTATCGCCTCAACCCTTGGTTTCTTTAACTCTTTTTTTTGTTTAGCCTCTTCTTTGGCGGCTTTGGCTTTTTCTTCCTCTTCCTGATATTCGGCAAAATTCCTAAAAACGTATTTTTCAGGTGTCTTTACAATAAGAGCGCGAATGACACTTGGATTGATCACCAAGCCTCTCTGCATCTCCGCCACTTTGGCAGATGCAAGCGTGAAATTCATGACATAATAAAAGCCCTGTTCCTGTTTTTTTATATGATACGACAGGTCACGCGCACCCCAAGAATCTTCCTGCAATACCTCTCCTTCATTGGAAGAAATGTATTTTTTGAGCTCTTCAAGCTCTTTGCCAATGGCTGCCTCTCCGATGTCCGGAAAGAAAATCACCATCAGCTCGTACTTTTGTACAGCTACATCGTTCATGGTTTCTTTGGATTAAGATATATAGAGCGTTTTGCGCTCTGATCTCAAGGTCCGATTGATATATCGGACCAGAAATTTAGCAGTCGGAGATTAACAAAGGGTGTATTTTTTTGCAATAGACAAAGACAATTTTTCAGCCAGAAAGTCAAGTTCTTATTTCAGAATTCCATACTTTGTCAACAATACTCAGCCAGCCCCTATCTCCTTTGTTTAAGCCGTTTAATTGATTATGCCTTGACTTCCATCATTATGTTTGGCAATATCATCTGCGATATGTCAATAGAGGGGTCTTGATAGGCTTGAAGCGATTAGGGATAATGTAAAGGATAGATTGGAGTCGCTTGATGGAGTGTTAACTATTTCCATGGAGTTGTTAGAACAAACATTACAGGTTAACGAATTCGCAAGGAAGACCAGGCATTTAAAGATCTTCTCCAGAGGGGGTCTTGTGAAGATGAATGTAGGTTATTTTTTAGGTAGCGCATGGAATTCCTGCAAGCAATTATTGAATAACCCTTTATTTGGTTTTATTTCAAAGTTTGCCAAGATGGCAATGTTGGCCCTTACAGCTCTTTTGCCGGTTTCTCCGCAAAGAAAATTACTGGCTCAGGCAGGATTTGTGGCTGCCGTATCTATTATTTTCTCATCTTTTACCACAGGTGGAACATTTTCTTCTGTTGAAATGGCATATTCCATGGATTACTTATCTTCTTATTACCTATCTGGTGACGTTTTAGTAAGTGATGACTCCGGTTATCTGGTAAAAATGAATCCTCCGACAGATGAATCGAATAGAATTGGTCTAACCGATTACGCGATACATACGGTGGAGGACGGGGAAACGATGTCGGCTATTTCCAAGCAATATGGCGTAAAGGTTGAGACTATAATGTGGGAAAACAGGGTTGTTAATTCAAACACACTGCGTGTGGGTCAAAAACTATTGGTTCCTCCGGTGGATGGTATAGGCTATAAGGTTGCCAGTGGTGACAATGTCGAGAAAATTGCCAAAAAATATAAAATATCCACGGAAGCTATTATTGCCCAGAATGGCTTAGACACTGAGTCCTTATACAATGGTCAGGATTTATTTTTACCGGGTGCGGAGCCGATAGCCTCTCCGAATTTAGTGGTTGGCAATGGCGTTGCGAGGAATCCGGCTGTAGGAAGAGCGGGATACAGAAGTTCCGTTAATGCCGTGCCTTCCAGTGCTACGCCAAACATCGGTAGGATGTTTATTTTTCCAACTTTAGGTTCTATTACGCAAGGCTTTAAAGCCGGACATTATGCTTTGGATATCGGGGATCGCAGTATGCCTCCTATCTGGGCGGCAGCTTCCGGTACGGTGGTCAAAGCCTCCAGCGGTACCTGGGGTGGCGGCTATGGTACTCATGTAATCATTGATCATGGAAATGGGGTAAAAACTCTTTATGGTCATATGGATTCTCTTAGCGTGAGTGAAGGTACCTGGGTAAATCAGGGTGATGTAATTGGCGTCATGGGTAATACGGGACGCGTATATGGCGCTACAGGAATACATTTACATTGGGAAGTAATTATCAATGGCGTGAAGGTGAGTCCGGCGGGATACTACTAAGAAGCAAGCGGGAGGCCTAGGTTGGGGTCTGGGTTGGGGTCTGGGTTTTTGATGTTAGGTATGGGGAGATGAGAGGGTCGAATGTAGATGGTGGTCGATGGGTGGGTGAGATTTTTGAAGTGGTTGTGAATAGTGCCGAAGCGCAGTATTGTTTCAGTGATGTTTTCATTTTTTTTAAATTTTTCTAGAGCAGTCTGGCATTTGCCGCGGAATCTGGCGGGTCTTTTGGTAGTTGTCTATCAAAAAACCTTATCTCCTGATCATGGCTGGCTGAAGCGCTTTTATCCACACGGATATTGCAGGTTTTCGCCGTCGTGTTCAGAGTATGCGAAGGAAAGTTTGCAGAAGCATGGCCTGATTTTGGGCTTGTGCAAGGCTTTTTGGCGAGTTTGCAGGTGTAATCCGTGGAATAAAGGTGGAGAGGATAGGCCGTGAACTCCTCACGGCACTTCGCCTTAGCTACGGCCGTGAACTCCTCACGGGTCCGCTGACCTCCAGCAACACTAGGCCTTAGCTACGGCCGTGAACGCCTCACGGGTCCGCACCTCCAGCGACACTAGGCCTTAGCCATGCCGTGGAGTGATGTTCTGCAAGATTTGTCGTCGATAATAAGCCAAGCCCAAAGCAGGAACCTGTGATTTTATCAGTTCCCTGCTCTGCCTGCTATTGGCTAGACATCTTGGTCTGCGCGTTTCTGCATTTTAGTCTGGAATTAGTTCGCTTTTTGAACTATTTCTGAGTTAAAATGCCGTCCCGGGAACGGAAATTTGTCTTGAACCTTTAAAACCACACCCAAAATGACACTGAATTTTCCTAAAAATCCACATTGTTTTACAAAAAAATA
Source organism: uncultured Candidatus Peribacteria bacterium (assembly GCA_964480115.1). GTDB lineage: Bacteria > Patescibacteriota > Gracilibacteria > UBA1369 > LOWO2-01-FULL-3 > JACRIB01. The sequence goes on along the minus strand of CAYZOB010000049.1, from coordinate 1,638 downwards.
TTTAATTTCCAAATTTGTTGGTAAGTTGGAAACTTTAAACAGTTCCATTCGTCGTGCCCTAAAAAATAAGAAATTATTGCAGTTAAAAAATGGGCTTTATGTCTCAACCAGCTCATATTTGAATAAACCTGATAAAATAAAATTTGCGGAATTCATTGCGTCACAACTTTATGCGCCTTCCTATCTGAGTCTGGAATACGTCCTCCAAAAACATCATCTTTTATTTCCAGATCAGAATCAGTCAAAAATCACCTGCATTTCTACAAAAACCAACAGGAAATTTATAAATTTTGCCGGAACTTTCAGCTATTCAAGAATAAAAAAATCTTTTTACTTTGGTTTTGAAAAAATTCCCTACAAGACCGCAAAAAACGAAACGCTGAAAAAACATTTCTATTATGTAGCGACAAAAGCCAAGGCCTTATTCGATTATCTTTATCTAAAGCCGGATTTGCGGTACAGAAATTTGCGTAAATTAAAGCATCAAATTTTTATAGAATCCGGGATTCTTTGGGCCAATTTCTCCGAAGAAGATTTTAAAGAATTTGATAAATTTGTCTGGAAATCAAATTGCAAGAAAATGATGGCAGTATTGCGGGTATTAAGTGAGTATTTTGAAGGTAAAGAGTTTGACAGATGGGCTAAAAAGTTAACGGGACAGTAGTATTTTGGAGGTAAAAAATTCGACAGATGGGCTAAAAAGCTGCCGAGTAGCTAAATCGCCCACTTGCTTTCTCGCGGCAGGGCAGTTGAAACCAATGCCCACTCGCTTTGCTCGCGGCTTCCTGTTGACTTTTGACCCAAGGTAACTACAATTCCCTAGGCTTATTCTAATCTTTAATTCATACACAAATGCCAATCCAGCGCGTCCTAATTAGTGTGTCTGACAAGACGGGAATAGTGGAATTGGCAAAAAAATTGTCTGCCAAGGGAGTGGAGATTTTGTCGACCGGAGGTACGGCTAAGACCCTGAAAGAGGCGGAGGTAAAAGTGATCGATGTCTCAGATTATACCGGCTTTCCGGAAATGATGGATGGAAGAGTGAAAACTTTACATCCGAAAATACATGGTGGCATTTTGGCTATTCGTGATAATAAAGAACATCAGAAACAGGCGGAGGATGCCGGAATCAAAATGATCGATATGGTGGTAATTAATTTTTATCCGTTTTGGGAAAAACCGGGAATCGAAAATATCGACATTGGCGGACCAAGCATGGTGCGCAGTGCGGCCAAAAATTTTCAATATGTGACTATTCTCACCAGTCCAACTGATTACGAAGAAGTGCTAAAAGAGATTGATGAAAGCGGCGATACCAGCCTTGTGACCCGCAATAAATTGGCCAGAAAAGCTTTTACGGCTACAGCACATTACGACGCCGCAATAGAGAATTATTTCAGAGAAGGTCTGGGTGAGCCGGAACTGCTGGATTTGCATTATGAAAAAGTTTCAAGTCTGAGATATGGCGAAAATCCTCATCAGAAAGCGGCTTTTTTCCGCAATCCGGAAAATACCGATGCGAATATCACCAATTCAGAAGTGCTACATGGAAAACAATTATCCTTCAATAATCTGGTGGATGGCGATAGCGCGCTGGAGCTGGTGAAAGAATTCAAGGAGCCTACGGCGGTTTTTGTT
>CAYZOB010000048.1:0-19267 GCA_964480115.1 uncultured Candidatus Peribacteria bacterium | reverse complement strand
TCGCTCCATTCATCCGGTAATTCATGAAAGTGTTCAAATCGATGGAATTCCCCTCAATATTGGAAGAAAAAACCGAAGAAGCATCTACCAAAAAAGACAGCTCCACATCTTTAAAATCATATTGCTCATAATTTTTAGCCAGAAACTTTTTGACTCTGCTCAAATATCTTTGCAATAAAGATTTATCGCCAGTTTGAAGTCGCATACTCATGCCTCAATTATAGCAAAAACTGAATAAAAAACTATGAAATTTCTAATAAATTTCCTCCCTGTAGCACTTCTCGCAGTAAATCAAGCTAAGGCTTGATGTCGCATGGGGTATGCGACCAATTTCCTTGCGCTCCGGACCATACGAAGTCCGCACAAAACCCCCACATTTACTGCATTTTCTTTCCCATAATTTCATTGGATTGCGCAGGGCAATGCGATCGATGTGCCTTTGCTTAGGCGAACGACGAGGCAGCGGTAAGCCAAATTTCTCATACATCGCGCGCTCTTGCAGAATTATTTTAAAAGGCTTGCCGGTCACTTCACAAATCACCGCATCGGTCGCACCGGCATTTTCCGCGCCCTCCATTTCCTTCCAGTGAAAACCTCGCTTCAAAACCTCGTCCTTACTCATCGGAAAATATTCACTCGCCACCGATTCATTGTAAGCAAAAGTGGAAACCGCGGCCGGAAAAAACTTTCCCCACTCACTTCCTACGCCCTCTCGGGCGCTCGCTTCTGCTCGCATATGCTCAATAATCCGCGCCACCATTCTTTCATATTCCCCTTGCGTATACTGCTTATTCAAAATGCAATATTGCGCATGCTTGAGACCCACACAGCCAAAACAATCGCGCACATTTTTGTTACACATCCCACAGTAATACAAACTATCAATTTGATCCCAAATAAAATAGCAAAAAGCCGAGCGACTGACGGTGTTAAACAAAGCCATCACGTCATAAATCAGTTCGCCAAATTCACCATTATTCACATCCTGAGAATCCTGCAATTTCAAAAGCTGATAAGAATATTTCACGTCACGGCACTCACCCAGACCATATGACTCATGACAATTTTTTGAATTGAAAATATAATTGCCGGATACGTCCTCATTATTGGTGCCGATGTAGTAGCGCTGCGGCAATTCCAGCTTCAACTCATTCAATTTCGTCATCACCATTTTCACCATTCCCTCATGTTTTAAATCCAGTTTTGCTAAATTTTTTTCATATTCCTCCTTCGAATATTGTTCATTAAAAATGCAATATTGTTTGTGACTCAAATTAACGCAACCAAAACAATCCTGACAATTATGCACCGCGTAGCAAAATTTCAAATCATGCGAATTACTGCAATTCTGGCAAAAAACACAATTGTATAATTTGTCGCTATCCACGCACTCCAGACACAATTCCGAATCACGCAAAACCAGCGAATCCACGCATTTTTTGCAATTAAAAGGGCTGCCATAAAGACAATTTTCGCAGTAGACAGAGCCATAAATCAGGTACGAGTCTTTACATTCGCCCACAATATTACAAAAATCACAATTTTGATTATTGGAAGAAATTAGGGAAAGATGCGGCACTTTGTCACGCAGCTCCACAAATTGCTCAAAAAAAGGGCGGCTGAAATCAAACTCGCGCCCATAGTCCCGCCCATCCCAGCTATCGCCAAACCACTCCTTTGGCGCATACACCGGAAAAGGCACATTTTCATCATACATCGCGATAATCTTCTGGCCGGTTTTACTGCATTTGCGATGATAAAGTGAACTCTCATTGCGAAAAATCATCCGCCGCTGCATGCGACAATCCGGACACAAATCAGGCACCGGAATCTGAAATTTTTTCCCCGCAAAAGTCGGCGACATTTTCGCATAAAAATCCAAATCGTCCCGAGTGACCTGAAAATCCGCAACACATTGCACGCACTTTTTATTCATGGAGAAAATTATAGAGTTCGAAGCAAATCAAAGCAAACAAAAACTCTTAACCAACCAATTCACACCGCCCGGGGCGGGATGTCCAACCATTTTACCCACAAACAAGCAATTTTTGATTTACGCGGCTTTTCCCACTTCCTCAGAAGCAAAAGTCCACGCCACCGCTTCAATCAGTTCTTGCGTCACTTTTTCCGTAATATTAATCGGTGGAGCAATGCGCAGCACTTTGCCATCTACACCGCCTTTGCCGGAAACCCAGCCATCCAACGGAGCTTGACGCAGCACAGCATTAACTCTATTTGCCGAATCAAGTTGCACACCAAACATCAGTCCTCTACCATGAGTAGTAAAATCGATACTTGAAGTAGGCCTGACAACTCTTGCAAAGCCCTCTGTCAATTGAGCTCCTAAGACCTTTAGCTTTTGCCGCAACATCTTCTCTTACAAATATTGCCGCACCACGATGGTTTCCGCCAATACCCATAGCAAGCGATATTCCTTCCGGTGGTTCAATACCATCAAAAATTCTTTCAGAAGCCCAAAGCTTCGTGCCGGTTCTACCTACTCCTGTCTGTACTTCATCTGGATAAACTCCGCCTCCTCTCAAACGTGTCTGTTGAATCATTTCCCTCAAAAAATCGTCCGGAATGTTGTAAAAACCTCCAACACCGAGATTTCCCGCTTCAAACATGGCTGCAAGATTTCTACCACTCGGGATATCAAGCAAAAGTTTTCTCAATTCCTCAGGATCCGGATCAGTAAAGTGCATACCTGCTAACTCAGGCGTGGAATTTCCTTTCCATCCCGGATTGCCACAAGCGGCATTGGCAAACATCCCAGCTCCAGAATAACCTTTTCTCAGATTTATAAAATTGGCACTACCATTACCCTGTGCCAAAGCTATGCGACGCAAAGTGTCATTTGCTTCAGTTCCACTGGTGGTAAAATATAATTTATAACGATCGCGCCACTCTTTTGGTAGGCTGTTTAGCAATGCTTCCCTCGACCATTCCACAATCGGATTATGAAAATTGGTTGCAACTGCATCTATACCTCTTACCCTAGCCACTTGACGTGCTTTTTCTATTTCCGGATTTCCATAACCGGCAGAATTACAAAGTATTTAACCATGGGCATCGATTGCTTTTACCGGTATGGTTTTCCCGTCTCTTTTCACATTTCCATGCAAATATGGACCTTCACCACTCTCAATCATCATGCCATGTGGATGAGCACTATCCCATTGAGGAATAGAATTGCGTTGACGCATGTCTACAACAGTTTCTCGATCTGCGTGAGTTAAAAAATCTTGCAACGATTGTCCATGAGCCATAAATTTTTAAATTAAAAATAGGAGGCAAATGCTAATCCTTGGCACCAAGAACTGTCAAGCAAAATCTGAGCAAAATCCATGATCGTATACACGCATAACTTTCGTGACATAAAGTTTCTCTTGCGATTTTGATCTGAAAAGTGTATTTATTAGCAAAATTTAACATTTTCCCATGGACTCTACGACACTTCTTTACTCAAGCATCGGCGCAAGCATTATTGGCTTACTCTACGGTGTTTTCCTGATCGTACGAATTTTAAAACAGCCGGCCGGCTCCGGTAAAATGCTTGAAATCGCCGCCGCGATTCAGACAGGCGCAAAAGCCTATCTCAGCCGTCAATATAAGACAGTTGGCGTTTTGGCAGTGGTGATTTTAGTTTTGATGTACCTGGCTAAATTCTCAACCAATACAATGATTGGTTTCGTAGTTGGTGCCGTGTTATCAGCTGTAGCCGGATTCGTGGGCATGAATATTTCCGTCCGCGCCAACGTGCGTACCGCCGAAGCAGCCAGAAAAGGCCTCAAACAAGCGCTTTCCCTCGCTTTTCAAGGCGGCTCGGTTACCGGTTTATTTGTAGTGGGTCTCGGACTTCTCTCCGTTTCCACTTTCTATCTTTTTACCAAAGACCTTCCCGCTCTTGTCGGTCTCGCTTTTGGTTCTTCCCTGATCTCAGTATTTGCCCGTCTCGGCGGTGGTATTTTCACCAAAGGTGCCGATGTCGGCACTGACATGGTGGGCAAAATCGAAAGTAATATTCCCGAAGACGATCCTCGCAATCCTGGCGTAATTGCCGACAACGTGGGCGACAACGTAGGCGATTGTGCAGGTATGGCTGCGGATCTTTTCGAAACTTACGTGGTATCCGCGGTCGCCGTAATTCTGCTCGGCAGCACAGTTTTCCCCGGTAATGAAAACGCCATCATTTATCCAATGATGATCGGTTCCGCTTCCATTCTCACCACTATTATTGGAACTTGGTGCGTTCGTCTTGGCAAAAAGAAAAATATCATGGGCGCGTTGTACAAGAGTCTGATCACCACCGGCGTACTCTCCGCCGCCGCTTTCTACCCAATCACCATGCAATTGATGGCTGACAACGGCAAATTCAGCACGTTGAACCTATTCTACGCTTCCCTTATCGGCCTCGCCGTCACCGCTGCCATCGTCGTCATCACCGAATATTACACCGACAAAAAATACGCTCCGGTTAAACAAATTGCTGAGGCTTCCACAACCGGTCACGGTACAAACATTATCCAGGGACTCGCTGTCGGTATGCAATCCACCGCTCTACCGGTTATCGTCATCGTCGCCGCAATCATTGCTTCTTTCGAATTAGCCGGACTCTATGGCATCGGTCTCGCCGTGATGTCCATGCTTTCTCTCACCGGTAGCATCGTGGCAATCGACGCTTTCGGCCCAATAACCGACAATGCCGGTGGTATCGCCGAAATGTCCAAAATGCCAAAAGAAGTTCGTGACGTCACCGATCCTCTCGATGCTGTTGGCAACACCACAAAAGCTGTAACTAAAGGCTACGCTATCGCTTCCGCCGGACTTGCCGCTATGGTACTTTTTGCCGCTTACATTCAAGAATTACAAGCCAATGGCATTTCCACAATTTTCGATCTTTCCAATCACAAAGTATTGGTGGGACTCTTACTCGGTGGCTTACTGCCTTACCTTTTTGCTTCCATGGCCATGTCCGCCGTGGGCAAAGCTGCAAAAGCCGTGGTGGAAGAAGTGCGTCGTCAATTCAGAGAGATTAAAGGAATTATGACCGGCGAAAATAAGCCTGACTATTCTCGCTGTGTAGACATCGTGACAAAATCCGCCATTAAGGAAATGATTATTCCGGCTTTGCTTCCTGTTGTTGTACCAATCGTAGTCGGTCTGACGCTTGGAGCTGCGGCTCTGGGAGGTTTGCTTATCGGTTCAATCGTTACCGGAATTTTCCTCGGTATTTCCATGACCACCGGTGGCGCCGCCTGGGACAATGCCAAAAAATATATTGAAGAAGGCGCGCATGGCGGCAAAGGCTCGGAAGCTCACAAGGCTGCGGTTACCGGCGATACGGTCGGCGATCCGTACAAGGACACCGCCGGTCCGGCGATCAATCCAATGATCAAGATTATGAACATCGTTGCGCTACTTCTGGTTAAATTCTTGAAGCCCTAAGACTATCGGCACAACCACGGCCTATTCTTAATTACTTCATACTGCTTACTTTACCAATCAAATTAAGAAATTCAATTAACGGCTTTCTGTACCGCAATATCTTCAAAAAAGTATTTTTCATATTTGATGCGGAAAAAGTGCATCGCTTCATCACAGTTTTCGGCAAAATTTTAGGTTCCAATATTATTACCCGCACGTTCACCAGTCTTTTCTTTAATAATCCAAATCTACATATCCTCAACCAGAAAATTCACGGTATATATTTTAAAAATCCCATCGGACTCGCCGCCGGCTTTGATAAAAATGCCGAACTCACAAGTATTATCCCTGAAGTAGGCTTCGGCTTCGCGGAAATCGGCTCGATCACAGGCGAAGCATGCAGAGGCAATGCAAAGCCTCGTCTTTGGCGCTTAAAAAAATCACAGGCTTTGGTGGTTTACTATGGTTTAAAAAATGATGGCGCCGAAAAAATCAGCACAAAATTAAAAAATAAAAAATTTAAAATTCCAATCGGTATAAATATTGCCAAAACCAATTGCCAAGCCACAACAAACACTGAAGCCGGAATAGCCGATTATGTAAAAGCCTACCACCATTTCCTTCATATTGGTGACTATTTTACCATTAACGTGAGCTGTCCAAACGCTTTCGGTGGCGAACCGTTTCACGACGGCCAAAAATTAGAGAAACTCTTCACCGCCCTCGAAAAACACCCGACCAAAAAACCGGTTTTCATTAAAATTTCACCCGATCTCTCGGAAACCCAAATCGATGAAATTTTAAAAGTAACAAAAAAACACCATATCGACGGCTTTATTTGCACGAATCTCACTAAAAAGCGTGAAAATCTTAAAATCCTGGACAAAAAAATACCGGAAAACGGAGGAATTAGCGGCAAAGCTATCGAAGAACTCGCCAACAAAATGATCGCCACTATTTATAAAAAGACAAAAGGGCAGTACACCATTATCGGCACAGGCGGGATATTTTCAGCCGAAGACGCCTACAAAAAAATCCGCCTCGGTGCCTCTCTTATTCAACTTATCACCGGCATGATTTTCCAGGGACCACAATTAATCAGTGAAATAAATCTCAAACTCTCCGAACTGCTAAAAAAAGACGGCTACAAGAATATTCGAGAAGCGGTGGGTGCTGATTCAAAAGATCACTGAAAAATTACCGAAGTTTAACCTACTCAACCTTACCTGATTTTTCAGTGTAAAGTTGATCATAAATACTCGGTAATTTTTTAATTTTTCGAATTATATCGCCTTCATCCACTAAATTATTAAATTGTATCAAACCAAGTGGAACAACTGTTTGAACATTATTGATAAACATGAAGGCCTTAAATTTTATTGTAGTCGCCTTTTCATTTAATTCTCCATAATACACTCGACTACCACCCACCCTAACCATAAAATCACACTTTATACTGGCAGACATCGCTTCAATAGGCCCACCGGTATTCTCTGCAACCTCCATGTTATCTTTTCCATTATTGGACAACAAAAATTGTCTAACTCTAGATTGGCGTTCCTCATGTTCATTTGCTTTTCTCAAAACTTCATCCGCTTCAGCCGCCTGTCTGGCAACCTCGAATTCCTGATTTTTTCTTTTAACATAACTTTTTAATTGAACTATGGCTTTATCACAAGCCTGATTAATATCAGTAAACTGGTTACGATTGAAGATAAAAACAACTCCCCCACCCAATTCTCTTTTTATACTTATAATAGCCACGTCATCTTCCCCGTTCATAATTTTCAAAACATTCATATTATTTGAAAATGTGAACTTAAATCCCGTGTTAGTATAATTGTCTGCAATAAATCTTTGTAAACGAGGCTCCGCAACAAGAACCAAGTCATGTTGAGCCTGATCATAAGTCTGCTGATCAGTCTCGCCAGATTCTTGCGGTCGAACTTCTGGAGGTTTTGGTACCTTAACTGGTCTTTCCTCACCTTTTTCAACTGGCACTACAGCTAAAGCAATATCCTTAGACTGCTTCCTTCGTGCCAAAGCCGCTTTTCTAGTGACGCGATTGGAATATTCATACCAACTCAAACCATATTCCACTATACCCTTAATATTTGGACGTAAATAATCACCAAACAAATTTTTGTCGAATGCCTGCTCAAAGGTAAGATCCTGCACGCTCACACCGCTCTCTTTAGCTACATCGCGAATCTTCTCGGCCAACCCGGACTTCTGAAAACTTCTGGTTTTAAAATCATCCTTATCACTGTTCAATCTGGCAATATTGGTCTTAAGTTTGGCCTTTTGATTCCTAAAATCCCTCCTCAATCCGGCCAATCCCCGATTATAAATCTGTTTCAAAAAAATTTCTCCACCTTGTTTCCTCACATAATCTTGAACATCAACATCATCAACCCTGGTTCCTTGCCCGGCATGATTAGCTTCAGCAAACATTTCGTCTCTTATCTTGGTAAAACCTTTGGAATTTTTTAAAATCTCATACATCTCGTCTTTTACCGCCTTTTCATCAAATTGTACACTATTCAAATTTTCCTCGAAATCCGCAGCCTTTACGTGCTCATTTCCCTCTGATCTTGGTGGAAGTCTTTCTGGCATATTTTTATTTTTATATTTTAACGTCTACATTCTAACACAATTATCAAATCTAAGCAAGTTGCCATTTACAAAACAGCAACAATCTGTCATAATAAGAATAGACCAAAGCAAAAAAATGGAAAATAAAAAAGCTCTCTACATCACTTTAATAGTCGCCGGACTCATACTGGTCTTCGTCGGTGCTAAATTCGGACTAAAAGGAGCCCTTTTTGTCGATAGAAGACTGGTAGCCATGAAAGAAGTTTCCGATTCTTCAACTCTGGAAAAAGACCTGGCGCAAATCGAAAAACAAGAGGTAAAAGATGAAATTATAAATTGCAATGTTGTAATAGTGGGTGGTGGAGCGGGAGGTACCTCCGCGGCAATTGCCTCTGCCCGTGAAGGAGCAACTACCTGTCTTGTGGAAGAAACGGACTGGCTAGGCGGCATGATAACCTCCGCCGGAGTTTTTGCTATCGATGGCCGTCCGGATACTCCATCGGGTATCTTCAAGGAATTCATTCAAAACGTGGAAAATCATTATATTGAAGTTGGACAGGGTAATAAAATTCATAATTGTAACGTGAGTTATCTCTGTGCTGAACCCAGTGTCGGCAATTACATTTTCAAACAAATGGCCACTGCGGAAAAAAATCTAAAAGTTTTCTACAATGCCAAAGTAGATAAAGTATATCGCGAAGACAATCAAATCCTTGGCATCCATTTCATCCAAAATAACAAAAATTTTGTCGTCAATGCCGCCGTTACCATCGATGCCACCGAATTCGGCGATCTGATGTATCTGGCCAATGTCCCCTATGATCTGGGCATGGACAAAGACTCCGAAGAATCCTTAACCAGGGGAGCGGATCAATGCATTCAACCTCTAACCTACGTTGCAATTCTACAAAAACTCTCCAGCCCTCAAGTCATTGAAAAACCAAAAAATTATGACCGGGAAAAATATAAGTGTATTGTAAAAAGCCCGCTTTGCCCTGATTCCAACAGCCTTTTTGGCATTGAGCGCCTGCTCAGCTACGGACGCATGCCCAATGATAAATTAATGATCAATTTCCCAAGTCATTCCTATGGCAACGATTTTCACGCCACCATTGCTAATCTGGAAAGCTATTCACGGGAAGAAATTCTGGAAGAAGCCAAAGATTATTCCAAGGGACTCATCTACTTTCTACAGACCGAATTGGGCTTCGAATATTTCGGCCTGGCCAATGAATTCGGCACAGCTGACAAATTTGCCAAAATCCCCTATGTAAGAGAAAGTAGACGTTTGAAAGGCGTTAAAAGATTAACTCAAGCTGACATTGTAAAAGGTGACGGTGTGGAAAGATCAAATATAACCAGCGACGCCATTGCCATCGGCGACTATCCTATCGACCTACACTTCTGCCAATACGGAGTTGGCGATATCTACAAACCAATCGCTCCCTATCAAATCCCCTATGGGGTAACCATACCCGAAAAAATCAACAGTTTTATGGTAGTCGATAAAAACATCTCCGTCAGCCACATTGTAAATGGCACAACCAGATTGCAACCGGTAACCATGTCAGTGGGCCAAGCAGTCGGCACTGCCGCTGCAATGGCCTCACAAGAGGGTGTGGAACCGCGCAACATCAATATCCAAGATTTACAAAACAAACTGCTCGCAGCCAAAGGCAACCTTTTCTTTTTTAAAGACCTCCCAACAGATCACTACGCCTACCAATACGTTGCTCATTTAGCCATAAAAGGACTCATTTTGGGCTACAGCGACTTCACTTTCAAGCCCAATGAAGCAGTAAATCAATCAGATCTTTTCAAGATTTTCAAAGTTTATCTGGAAATGAAAAACAAAGATGAAAGTCTGATGAGTAACCTGGAACTTGCTGAAAATTCCAAAACAGCGGTTAAGAGAAAAGACATGATAAATTATCTCTATATTTTACTGGAAAACAGTAACAAACTTACAGGCAGCAAAGACCCGATGACCTTCAAAGACATATCAATAAACACAGATCTCTACAATAAACTTGGCGAGCTCGTCAATCTGGGCATTATAAGCAATAATACCTCTTTCCGCCCTAACGATAATCTAACCAGAGCCGACGCCATGGTCTTGCTCGGCAGAACCTTTGACCAACTACTTGAAGAATCTCCACTATGAAATTTGGCTGGGGATGAGGGATTCGAACCCCCGATGCTGCCTCCAGAGGGCAGAGCCTTACCACTTGGCGAATCCCCAGTGTTTTTTTAGACCAATTCCATCACACTCTTGTAATTATCCATCATACCCAAATCTCTGGCAACATTTTCATAAGTAATAAAACCCTGATAAGTATTAAGTCCCCGCGCAAAACGACCGTCACCGGCCAGAGAATCTTTAAGCATCTTTTCCACACCGTCACTGGCAATTTTTTTCAAATAAGGCAAAGTAGCCGTAGTCAAAGCAATCGTCGACTGCCTGCTGACCTGACCGGGCATATTTGGAATGCAACAATAAATCTTGTTGTAGATTTCATAAACAGGCTCGGAATGGCTGGTAGCCCGCGATCCCCAGATACAACCACCCTGATCAATCGACACGTCCACAATCACCGATCCATCCTTCATCGATTTAATTTGTTCTTCGCTCACCACCACCGGCGCTTTCGTACCGGCCACCAACACCGCACCAATCAATAAATTGGCGTCTTTCAAAGCTTCACTAAAATTCTCGCCACCAGGCACAATAGCTTCAAAATTTTCACCAAGCACCGCTCCAAGATATTCCTTAACCTCCTTATTCAACTCCGCACATTTTGCTGCACTGATATCAAAAAGCTTCACTCTTGAACCCATACCCGCGGCCGTCTTCGCTGCTGTCGCGCCTACATAGCCACCACCAACGACTACAACCCTCGCACTTGGAATTCCGGTTATTTTGCCCAGAGTAATCCCGCGACCATTATATTTTCGTTGTAAATATTCACCGCCGTATTGAACAGCCAGGACTCCAGCTACTTCACTCATTGGAGCCAACAAAGGCAATTTCCCCTGCTCGTTTTCCACCGTTTCATAAGCGATCGCCGTGATATTGTTATTCACCAAAACTTTACTTAACCTTTTGTCCACGCCGGACAAATGTAAATAAGTAAAAAGTACTTTTCCCTTAAACTGTTCCAGCAAATTATATTCCTCCGGCAAAGGCTCTTTCACTTTCACCAAAATATCCGCCACTTTCACAATATCCTCAGGGTTACGCATCATCTTGGCGCCACATTGCTTATATTCGCTGTCTGAAAATTCGCTACCAATACCGGCTGTCTCCTGAATAATCACATCAAAACCTGCTCCCACCAATTCTTTTACCCCATACGGAGTGAGAGAAACACGATTTTCATTGTTTTTAATTTCTTTCAGAGCAGCGATAATCATACAAGTGAATTAGAAAATAAAAAACCTATAAAAACTATCCAGAGCACTCTAGTACAAACCTTTTATTTCTTCAAGAACGATCTTCTCCACCTCGCTTACACAAGCCTTTTTTTTACCCCATTCATTGTGAACCTGATAATCACAATCACCGGCTTGAGCCAATTCCCTGGCCGCGCTGTCCAAACGTCGCTGCAATTCTTCCGGCTCAATCGCCCCTCTCATCAAAATTCTGCCTTTTAAATCAGTCAAATTCGGCACTTTCATGAAAATCGCAACCAGATTTTCTTTTGGAATAATTTTTCTGATTGAATGAAAACCCTGAATATCCACTTCACGCACTACCACCGCCCCACCTTCTAAGGCATCAACAATTTCCTTCTTGCCCGTACCGTAATAATTATTGGAATGAACAATCGCATATTCCAGGAATTCCTCATTTTTAATCATCTGCTCAAATTTTTCACGCGGAACGAAATGATAAACCTCTCCATCTTTTTCCCGCTCCCGCGGCTCACGCGTAGTATAAGAAATTGGATAAAAGAATCCGCTATATTTAGCGGCTAAAGCTTTAATCACCGTGCCTTTTCCCGAACCGGAAGGACCGACAATTAAAAATAATTTTCCTGTCAGTTTTGTTGCCAAAAGATAAAAAATATGTTATTATATACATGTTCTTATTTCGGCAGGATTATACAAGAATGTCCGCCAAATGAGAATTGAAAAAAAAAGAAAATTCTGCTATAATTACTCAATTTACTCGAACTGATTTAGCAAGTTAAATCATCCTCGTTCCTTAAAAACTCAAACGTTTCCCCTATTCGCAAAAGTAAGGAATAAGGGCAGAGAAAAACACAAACAAAAATACTGTGTAGATCATCGATCTATGAAATTCTCTTTCCCTACTCCTTACTTTTCGATGGCAGCCAACACTGCCACCCTAAAGCATCCTTCAATCCAAAAATTTTGGAGGAAAAAACAAAAACAAACTCAACAAAAACAAACCGCTCTTGCGCCTAAAAACGCGAGGCAACCCAAAAAAACAAAAATAAACATGAACGGACGGTGAATCCCGTTCTAAAAGAAGACACCAAAGAACGGTAGGGGGGCGCTTCATCCCCTAAAAAAGGATGAACAAACACCGCGAGAGATCAATTGTTGGTTTCTCTTGCACCACCGCTCTACTAGAGTGTTTCTCGGCCAAGTAAATTGCGTCGATAGAAACCCTGGGTTTCAGAGCGATACGTTGGGGCATTTAGTCCACCTCTGACTTTCACCATTTTTAAATGGTTGTCATGTGAAATTCGACTGGGTGCCCCTTATTTAAAATGGCAAATCATCTATCTTTACACCATCTTCAGCACCACCGCCTGCACCTGCTCCGATCGAAGCATCGGAGGGTGTGGGAGCATTTTCCTGTTCGAAATTTTCCTCAGCATCTTTTTTGATTCCCCCCGCTTCCCTCTGATATGTACCACCACTTTCTCCACCTTTTCTATCCAGCATAATCATATTATCCAACACGATTTCCGTGCGATATCTCTTCACTCCGTCTTCACCCTCCCAATCTTTGGTCTGCAAACGGCCTTCCACAAAACATTTGCTGCCTTTTTTCAGATATTGACCGCAAATTTCCGCCAGCTTTCTCCATGCAACTACATTATGAAATTCCACTTTGCTCTGCAGCGCACCGCTTTGATCTTTCCAGCTAAAATTTGTCGCGACACCAAAAGTCGCCACTACTTGCCCGCCCGGAATCTGTTTCATCTCCGGATCACGGGTCAAATTACCTATGAGTTGCACTCTATTTAATGACATTGCCATAAATTTCTGGGGTTAATTTTTACGCGTGTCCGAAAAATACCGCCTTAGTCTTACAAACTCAATTGTATTTCTGACAAATCCCTTGCAAACAATTCAAAATTGCACGCTCTTCAGTCTGAAACAGAAGATTTTTGGGTTCCAAAAGCTTTTGATCCAACACCGGTCGCCGCTTCATTCTTCGGTCCGAGTTTCACCTTCACTTTCTGACTGAAATCGCCCGCTTCCATCGGACTTTTACATATATCGAGTTTTGCATAGCGAAAAGACACATAGCCCAGCAGAAAGCTGAGAAATAGACTCAGACTGAGAGCCAGGATCAAAAACCATTGTTCTGTTGTTATTTTGCGAATTTCGGCTATCATATGCGTAATTTGTTAAGAAATTATATGAGTTTATACGCTTTCGAATTGGGCAGAAAAAAGGATCTTTGCTTCGCGGAATTAATTACTGTTCTCGGCAAGGACAAGTTAGTGGAACGCAATCTTGACACCGCTGTTTTTGAGCTCAAAATTCCCAATTATCAAGGCCTTCAGGATAGATTTGGCGGAACCGTTAAAATTGTCAAGATTTGGACAGACCTGCCGCTGACAGATTGCCGAGCTGATAAGCTGGAGCAGCATATCAAACCGCATCTGGAGGAAATATTTACCGACCACAAGGGCAAGGTGAATTTTGCCGTTTCCACCCTGAGTTTCAATAATCCTAAAGAAATTAATATCAAACAAATATTAAATTTTTCTAAAATAATTCTAAAATCGTTAGGATTAAACAGTCGTTTTGTTAATAAAAACTTCGAAAACACCAAACCCTCGACGATTTACAAAGCCCGCGTGTTGGAAAAAGGCATCGATATAAACATCATCAAAGGCAATGATAAAATCTTCCTCGGTGAAACGGTGGCTATTCAAAACATCGACAGCTACAGCATGCGCGATTTCGATAAGCCAAAACGCGATGCCCGCGTAGGCATGATGCCACCAAAATTGGCTCAAATTATGATTAATCTCGGTGGAGCCGGTAGTAAAACTATTTATGATCCATTTTGTGGAACCGGAACAACTTTAATCGAAGGATTGTTGATGGGTAAAGACGTTGTCGGTTCCGACATCGACCAAAGACTTACTGATTATTCAGCGGAAAATCTCAAATGGACAGTCGAAAAATTCCAGACAAAAAATACCAATCGCCTATTCACCAAAGACGCCCGCTTTCTAATTAAAGAAGATCTGCCGGACAGAATCGATACCGTAGTTACTGAAGGCTATCTTAGTGAACCGGTCAGCCGCCTCCCCGCTCCGGAAATTCGCCAAAAAGTCTTCCGTGAATTGGCAAATTTACATTTAAACTGGCTGATTGCCATCCACAGAATCACCCCTAAAACCTGCAAAGTGGTGATGTGCGTAGCCGCTTTCCGCAAAAATAATGATAAATATCATCCGGAATATGAACTTCTCCCCAGATTCGATGAATTAGCCCACGAAGCCGGCTACAAAATCATGAACAGCTACATGTATGACCGTCCTGATCAGATTGTTGTAAGGGAAATTATGGTGCTGGAAAAATTGGGATAACATCACGCTCTTTTTTTCTACGTTTAGCCAGAACAAGTATCCCAACCGCAATAAGAGTGGGCGAAGTCACCAATTCAACAGCTGTTGCCACTCCGGCCGCAAAAGCCCTTTCTCGCACCTCTCCGGGATAAATCGAATAAGCTCCGGCAGCTACAACTGTAGCTTTGACAGCATTGATAATCAGCAAAGCCGGTATTCCCACTCTTCCAACCAGATGACGAATACTCCCAACCCCATCTCCAACCTGATCATTACTCGTAACCTCTATTGGATCAGCCTCTTTCTCTAATCTTTCTTGCATAAATCGTTTAAATGAAAGCCAAGACTAGATCAATAGCAAGATTATATTGAAATATCAATAGCGCTTGCGTATATTAGGCAGGCTTAAACACAACACTCCCGAGTAGCGCAGTGGTAGCGCAGCTCGCTGTTAACGAGTTGGTCGTTGGTTCGAATCCAACCTCGGGAGCCAGTTTAATTCTTTATTAGCCTGCACTATAGGATTGAAGGATTATTTCAGTTTGGCACTGTTTTTTGACCAAAATCCCTTGACGGTGAGCGTGTACTCACCTATACTACCGCCAGATCATCTAAGAAAATCTCATGAAAAATGAAATTATAATTTATCAGACAAAAACAGGGTCAATTGAACTAAAAGAAGACGCAGCAGGCAACACTTTTTGGGCAACTCAATCTCAAATAGCCCAAATTTTCAATACCACCCCTCAAAATATCACGCTTCACCTTAAAAATATTTTTAACGAAAATGAGCTTTCTCAAAACTCAACCTGTAAGGAATCCTTACAAGTTCAAAAGGAAGGAGGCAGAACCGTTCAAAGAAAACAAAAACTTTACAATCTTGATGCAGTTATTTCTGTTGGATATCGTATTAATTCTGTTGCGGGAACAAAATTCCGCCAATGGGCCACAAAAACCCTACACTCTCACATCGTTGATGGCTACACCATCAACAAAAAAAGACTCGAAAAAAATTACAGCTCATTTTTGAAAGCTGTTGAGCAAGTAAAAGCATTATTACCATCCGGTGGCACAATAGGCGCAACCGATGCTCTTGAATTGATAAAAATGTTTGCCAGCACTTGGTTCTCACTCGATGCCTACGACAGAGAAAATTTCCCTAAAAAAGGCGCAACAAAAAAGGAATTTCAAGTCTCCGCAAAAGAGCTTACTGAAGCACTTTCAGAACTAAGAACAAATCTTCTCAAAAACAATCAGGCCAGCGATATTTTTGGCACCGCAAGACCTCAACAAAGCGTAGAGGGAATTCTCGGCAATGTCTTGCAATCCTTCGGTGGCGAAGATTTATATCCGACTCTGGAAGAAAAAGCCGCACATTTACTATATTTTACAGTTAAAAATCATCCATTTATTGATGGCAACAAACGCTCAGGCGCCTTTGCCTTTGTCTGGTTTCTAAAAAAGGCCAGCTTACTCAATCCCCTACGCATGAATCCAGAAGCGCTTACTTCACTCACCCTCCTCGTTGCTGAGAGTAATCCAAAAGAAAAGGATCGCATGATTGGATTGATCTTACTAATTCTGCAATAATCTCCCAATTCAGAGTTCTGAACTTGTCCACTAGCGGGAGTCACGAATACCTTACGGCTTAGCTAAGCCATTTTTCGCACTTATGAAGTCCTCCAGGATTTGACACGTTTCTAATCACCGGTGTACTTTTGTCGCGTAATTATTTTCACCCCTTAATATGGCTAACGAAACCTTTCTAAAAGACCTCAATCCAAATCTTGCAGCACTAGATTCTGATTATTTATATCATCTTGGACTTAGTAGCAAAACAGATAAGCTTAGGGAAACTTTTGGAGATGTCGGTTATGTAGCAATGATGGGAAGTGGACCAAGAGCTTTTAAGTTTGCAAGTGAACTAGCCAAGGAAACAGGAGGTAGCTTTGCTTCATTGGGACAAGAACCAAATAAAGACGTTGACACGATGTCACTAGCAAACGAGCAGCTTCAAGGTGTGCTCGATGGTAAAGTGGATCTTTTGGATGCGATGTCTATAGTGAGAGATGCCATTTCCAGAGAAGCAGGATTACCAGAAATAATTGGAAAAGATGAAAGGTATTGGATGTTTAAAGTTGATACTCCCGCCGGTGGCGTAATATCTGTTAATCATCATATGGGACAACCTACTCATTCTATATTGCTACATGAAACAACTAAGTTATTGCATCATGCAGGGGCCGATACGAGAGTAAAACCTTTTGAGTATTTTCGCTTGGGAACATCTGGAGGACTCGGTATTGAAGGTGGAGACATAGTTGTCGCAGATAAGGGTTTGGATCCTACTGGAACCCCTGTGTATAAAATGCATGTTTTGGGTGAAGTTGTAGAATTTCCAACTGAATTTGACCCTGCTTTAGTTGAAGCAATGTTTAACTGTAGAGATGCTGTTGAAACCAATGTAGTAAAAGGAGGAACTGTATCCTGTGATGATTTTTATACTGTTCAAGCTAGAAGGGATGGAGCGTTTTGCATGGTAAAAAGTGAACAGGACAAATTGGACTACTTAGATAGATTACACAAAAAAGGTGCTAGAAATATGGAAATGGAAGCTGCTGCCTTTGCGGCTTTTTGTCAGAAGATGGGAATTCCTGCAGTTTGTGTATGTACAGCTTTATTAAATCGTCTCAATGGCGATCAGGTTCTGGCAACCCCTGCACAACTTGCTTCATTTAGTGACGGTCCTCAGAAGATGTTAATTGAATATATTAAGAGGCAGGTTGCATAGATCAATCTAAATACTCATTACATCGAAACTTTTGGATATCTATCATTAACCAAAATTTTCGTATAATTAGTATCTACTAGTGGCACCTCTCCTCAATGGCGGCAATGGCGGCATTCTTGGCAAATCTTCACACTCCCTACCCCACCATCATCAAAGTTATAACTTCCTCCAGCAGCGGGAGCCAGACAAACTTTAAGGCTTAGCTAAGCCGTTTTTCGTTTTAAACGAGGAATCAGTCAAGGATTATATTTGACAAAATAGATATTTGATCTAGAATTAAAAACCATTAAATTGATTTATGCCCGAAGTAGCAGAAACAGATCCAATTGAATCGAAACCAACCGAAATAGCCGCAATCCAAAATCCGGTTCATTTCGTAGCAAATCTTCTTAAAAGACTTGGTGAGGAAGAAGGAATCCCTGTACACGTTGAACCAACCTGGGGACATGTAGGCCAAATTACGCGACCAGACGGCACAAAAACTTATTTTAGAGGAGCACATTTCGACTTAAATGGTTTAGGTTCAACAGAAATCGCCGTAGACAAAGGATACGCTGCATATTTTTTAGAACAAGCCGGACACAATGTAATACCGGGAAAAACTTTCTATGCACCTGGTTTTGCCAATGCCATAAACAGTAAGGATAGTATCGATGCTGCCTATGAATACGCAAAGACAACAATAGGATTCCCAGTTGTACTGAAACCAAATAGTTCAACTCAAGGTAAATTAGTTTGTGTTGCACATGACAAACGCACTTTCATGCAAGCGGCTCGCAGTATATGCAAAATGGACAGAGTTTTTCTCGTACAACCACTAATTAAAGGTCACGATTATCGTGTAGTAGTTCTGGATGGAGAAGTAATGTCCGCATATGAAAGATTACCGCTAAGTGTTGCAGGAAATGGTATCTCTACAATTGAGGAATTATTAGATAAAAAACAAAAAGAATACCAAGCGCGTGGACGCGACACAACAATCAATAAAGAAGATTTCCGTATTGATAATCGTCTAAAAAGACATCAGATGAACAGATCCACCATCTTACCAGCCAATCAATCTTTTGCTTTATTAGACAATAGAAATTTATCAACAGGAGGTGATGCAGTTGATGTGATTGAAGAGATAGATCCTTCATATAAAGACCTTGCAATCAGAATTGTACGCGATATGGGGCTCCGATATTGCGGAGTTGATTTGATGGTTCAAGATGATATTAGAAAACCAATAGATCCCAAATTGAATACTTATCACGTCATAGAAATCAACGCACGCTCCAGGTATTGATCACTACGCGGAATCCGGTGATAAACAAAAATTAATCGTGGCAGAAATGTACAGACGAGTTTTAAGAACCTTAGCCGGAGTAAAATAAATTCCAACCATCATCAAAGTTCGAACTTCCTCCAACCTTTGGTGGCCAATTTATACTCTTTCGTTATTTTTCCGAACAGAGGATTCATTTTTATGAACAATCTGTTGAGGCTGTGCCAAGCAGATATTGATGACAAAAGTCGCCCAAAATATTTACAGACCATGTTGCAACAATTCCACCTATTTCCCCGATTGTAATCACGGCATGGCCATGCTGGGCTTCCTGGAATTAATGGCTTCACAAGGTGCAACGGAGGAAGAAATGTACAAAGGTGCGCTGACAAAGGAGGCCCA
>CAYZOB010000047.1:0-42241 GCA_964480115.1 uncultured Candidatus Peribacteria bacterium | reverse complement strand
TTTTTCGCATAATTTTCCATGTATTTTTTATTAATAATTTTAATTGATTTTATTGAATTTTAATCATAGCAAAATCAATGACATAAACAATCCAAAAGTGGCTGACAAATGCTATTTCAACACATTATTATCGGAAAAATTATTACCCTAAATTTGTCTCTCGAATAAGCCGAAAATCAGGTTCGCTTTTCACACGAAATTGCCCGTCAAGTCGAAGTGAAAAATCAGGGCGGTCGTACATGGAGTGATCATACATGGACCTCCCACTTGAATCTCACCCCGTCAAAAATGCAAAATTCCATTCCCGGGAACGTACTTCCAAACACATCCCTACGAAAATTTCCACTCGAAACAAGCGCAAATCCCGTTCCCTCCGACACTACGGCCTCCGACGCTACGGTCGGAGCGGCCGGAGCAGGCGGAAACGCACCCCAAAGAGATTTTTTCAAAAGCCGCCATTCAAATTGACTTAAAAAAATTTACAAGTTCCTTGAGAAGACGCTCGTAAATGTTATAATTAAAAAAACTAAAAACCCTATGGAAACAGATAATTTCGGCAACTTTTTCAATAGTCTGGCGGATTTATTCAACACCTACTACTTTTATACCATAGCCGCTCGCATAATATTTACAATCCTAATCATCACCAATCTTAAAATTTCGTCTGAAATCCTGAATCAGATCCTCGAAAAAATGAAAAAACTCAGCAAAATAATTTAAAAAAAGTAAACGAACAACACAAAAAAAATTTCCGTAGAAATCGACGGCACGGATCACTGGTACAAGGCAAAAACCACGTAAGACAATCACAAGCCGAAAATTTTATCGCTCATTAAAATTAAATAATCACAAATTTGCTCAAAAAAATACTGAAAATAATACTTGGAAGCCTCATCTTCGTAGTCCTTATCGGAGTAATTTACTCACAGGGATGGTTCCTGGATTTCCTTCCTTTAAAATTCATACTCGACTTAATCTTGCTTGGACTAGCAATCATAATATTCTTCATAGGGCTTTTCAACGATACTCTTAAGAGTTTTTCCACTTTTTCAGGCTACCGTGTTAGTAATTTTATTTTTCTGCTAATAATAATATTTTTCAGCTGGCTCTTCCTCAAAACCACGACAACAATAAGCCTACTACCGGAACTGATCGCAGGACTTGTTTCCATCGGATTTCTTTCTTTTTCAATTTTTGGAACCAAACAATCAGGGAAAAAAGTCAAAATTTTGCCAAAAGCCAACGAACTCCAATCTACAAAAAAATCTTCCAAAATAAAAAAAAACCGCCTTCTTTAAAACTTCATATTTCTTCTTATGCTGAAGAAACCTAGCTGCCATGAAACAGCTTCAACGGCGGCTACTACTCACGTAAGACGCCCTGGCTAACTTGCTCAAATATTCCGCAGATGGCATCTCATACGCTATTGCCAGCAACTTTTCCAACAATTTTGCAGCAACATCGGTATCATCAACCTGAAAATTAATAGCTGCTCCAGTTATCTCATCCATAAGCTCATCCATAACTTCATCATCTTCGCCCGCCACCCCATTCATAGACTTTGGAAACAAGGCGGTCATAACTCTAACTTTTATCAAATCTCTTTTATCCAAAATCAATCTGGAATTTTCAACCAGCAATAGACCTTTCAAATAAGCCAAAACACTACCCAAGTCACTCCCTTCACACTGACCAACCAGCTCAGAAGAATCAACCAACCCTGTTTCCAACATCTCCTCCATTAGCTCACCCAGCTTTTCCCTGGCAAGTTGATGGGTAGGATTATCCATCCGTGCTCCATATTCACCACTCCAGCTAAAAAGATCATCCAAGAGTTTTCGTATTTCGTAATTTATTGGTTCATATTTGTAACAATCTTCCCCTTCTCTCCTTTTTGCTATTTGCCTGGACATACTAAATTTTAATTAGTAAACTGGTCAATAACCATATAGCATAACAGCGATTTTGTCAACTAAGTGTTCAGCCTGCTTGCCTTCGCCGCAACAACCATCGTAAACTCCTACACCAAAGCTCGCGGCCTTGAGCCTGAAGCATATCTCATGAACAGTATGGCCATTTTCGCGGGATTGACTATCGCCCTATTTCTAACTATTTTAACCGTAATCATAATTTCAGCCTTCAAAGATGCCAAAAACGAAAGCCACCCTCATTCTTAAAGACGGTACCCGCCTCAGCGGCGAAAGTTTCGGCGCACCGGTCGCCTCGGCCGGCGAAGTCGTTTTCAATACCGGCATGATGGGCTATCCGGAGAGTTTTTCCGACCCTTCCTATACCGGACAAATAATGGTTCTGACCTATCCTTTGATTGGCAATTATGGCGTCGGCGCAGAAGACAAAGATCCGGACGGCATAGCCAAAAGATTCGAAAGCGGCAAAATTCATATTAAAGGCCTGATCGTCAGTGAATACTCTGAAAATTACAGTCACTGGGATGCCACCCGTTCTCTCTCCAAATGGCTTAAAGACAACAACATTCCGGCCATCACCGGCATCGACACCCGCGCCCTCACGCAAAAAATCAGGGAAACCGGTACAGTTCTTGGAAAAATAATAACTGAAAAATTCTCGGACACGGACACACCCTTCTACAATCCAGACCTCGACAATCTCGTGGCCCAAGCTTCGATAAAAAAGCCACAAACCTACTTGCGTGGCAAAAAACGCATCATCTGCATCGACTGCGGCATGAAAAATAATATTCTCAGAAATTTTCTCAATCGTGATATCACCGTCATCAGAGTTCCCTGGAATTATGATTTCATTGCGGCCAAAGAAAAATTTGATGGAATTTTTATGTCGAATGGTCCCGGCGACCCCGCTATGCTCACCGAATTACATGCTATTATCCGCAAAGCCATGACACTCAAAAAACCGATTTTTGGCATCTGCCTCGGCTGTCAAATTATGGCTCTGGCCAGCGGCGCCAAGACATACAAACTGAAATTCGGCCATCGCTCCCAAAACCAGCCCTGCATCGACACTGAAACTGAACGCTGCTATATCACGAGCCAAAATCACGGTTTCGCCGTCGACGAAAAAACTCTCAAAAAAGACTGGAAAGTCTGGCTGAAAAACGCCAATGACGGCACCGTCGAAGGCATCAAACACAAAACTTTGCCATTCTTCTCCTGCCAATTTCATCCAGAAGCCACTCCGGGACCTACCGACACGGTACATTTTTTCGACGAGTTCGTGAAAATGCTCTAACCTTACTGCCACACACTCCACGCTTTTTTCAATCCCAATCTTTTGACATTTCTCCCTGAAAAAAATATCCTCAACCTCCTGAAATAATTTTTTAATTCTATGACCGACGGAAGGGCAGAATCAGAATTCGCCACTGCACCGACTACCACGATCAAGCAAGAATTTCTCGAATCTACAGATTCAAATCCTTCAAGTTTTTCCGCCGTCCCCGACTCCCCTGAAGCCATCAAAGCCGAAGCGGAACACCGCATCGAACTCTTGAAATACGCCACTCAAAAGGAAATTGCTCAATGCCTAATGAGCACCAAGCCGGAATCACTATCTCATTATTATTTTCTCGCCTTTAAAAACAATCCTGTCCCACGCATTCCCAAGAAGCACGTGGAAGAAATTACCAAAAGCCATAATTCTTATGGCAGCGAAACTCGTCGTTATGCTATGAACAAAGGAAAAAAATTCCAGGACATAGGTTTAACCATAAACGCCGAAAAAGAACCCCTGAGAGACCCCGTAATAGCCTGGTTACTTCAAAGCACCCGCGTTTCAGTATCCTACGCAGCAGGTATTCCAGCGGAAACACAGTCCTTGCACGATAAAGCTGAAGCTCTCTTGCCAAAACTGCCGGAACCAATGGCCAAAATGTTGAATTTTTTCATTGGCCAACACTTTGGCATTCCATTAGGTCAATTAGCTGAATTATCCGGTAAGTCAGTGTATGAAGTTTCAGAACTGATCACAAATCTGAATAGAAATCATCTCCGCAAAACATGGCCGACAATAGAGTTTACCGCCAGAGGTCTTACGATAGCCGTTCGCAACGGTATTGCCATTTTAGCAAACTACAACAACACGGAAATGGAACCGATTACAACAATCACCGTCATAAACAACGCGGCAACCAGAGAAAAACTTTCAAAATTGACCCCCGCTATGGTCAAAAGTGAAAGAGATGCTCTTGCTGAAACTCGCGCCGAACCGGAAGGAGTAAAAGGAAAATTAGCCGCAGCGCTTGCTCCCGCTCCCGCTACCACTCCACCTCCCACCACCATCGCTCGTATTTTATCTTCTCCCGCCACACCCGAACAGCTCGAGGGCGGAGAAAGCATTTTACAATTCATAAGGGAAAATTGCACCAACTTTGGAGGTGTTAAGAATAAATCATATAAAATAATTCGTCTTATTGCACACAATCTTGCCAGAAAAAGACGAGCCACTACTCATAGTGAACTGGAAGCACAAGTAGGAGGATTTGATCAACACAGCCTACATATGGGAGTCAGAAGACAACTAAAAACCACAAAATTCAAACTAATCCTCACGAACGTAGATACCCCAACCGGACCTGGTTATATTTTGGAATGGGAAACTACGCCACCACCTCCACCGGTTACCGGCACCCTGCAGAAAAAACCAATCATTCCCGACCTCAGCCCTCTCTATAGAAATCCGGATCGCCCATTCGTAGAATACATTGGCAACAACCTTGATGCCTTTAACGGCAATAAAAAATGTATGGAATTTGTAAAACGCCTGGCAACAATAGCTGAACATTCAGACGATCCAATTAGCACGGAAGCTCTCAGCAACATGACCGGCATTCCAAAAAACAAAATTGCCATCGCCGTCGGCACTGCCAAATCGATATTAAACACGATTGGCTTAAGCATCGAAATCTTCACCCTGCCGGACGAAGACACTTTTTATCGCCTAACCTGGAAAGCCTCGGAAAGACCCAGAGATGGCTCAGGCTCAGCCTCAGCTCAATCACCTTCTCCTCGCCCTCCAACACCGATCACCACTAGATCCGGCGCATTAGAAGCTAACATTGCCGCTGTAACATCAAAACCAAGTTCAGCACCAGCACGAACACCGGCACCTTCCGATCCATCAAAACCGGCCAAGCCTAAGCCCTACGATGCCGATGGCCGCATTTCTTATATCTGGAACCAGCCAGTCCTGACTCTCGCAGCCATAAAGCATGTAATAATCAGAGCACTGATGGAGATGCAAACAGATAATAGTGGACTTTCAGTCTCAGATCTTAGAATACTAAAAGACAATCTCGACCAGATAAAAATAAGCACATCATTTGTGCCCTCCCTCGAAAGATACAAAAAACTTCTAGGAACGGCTATCGGCAGAGCATTGGGCGGAAAAATTCAGCAAAAACACCTGCAATCACTTCTGCAGGGAGTTAAATAAAAAATTCCCTCCAAATACCAAAAACCCACCGACGAATCAGTGGGAAAGTTTTATTCAGTAAGGACATTTTGTTTTACTGGGACCTTTTATTTTTGTTTTTACATCCGGCCAAGGTTTAGTGTTGTTTTCAGCCGCACCACCGGCCGCCTGTGCTCCCCTGAACGAAGTATCGCAAGGATGACTTGCCAAGAGCAGGACGGTATCCAGAATTGTCTGGACATCTTCGGTAGTCCCACAAGGTGGGAGAACCATCCCCTAGCGAGGACAGGAGAGCGAGCGAAGCGAGCTCAAGTTCTAAAAACTGAAGCCGCAAATCGTTTTCTCTCCTCTCATCGCTAGGATGAGAGAATTTTGTTTTTGTTTTGAGTTTTTAAGGAACAGTGCTTTTCTAGGGCATTTGATTTTCAAGTGAGATACGTTTTTTGTTTTTGTATTATTTCTGAAAATCAAATCACTATAGCAGCTATAAAAATATTGTCAAAAAACTATAATAGACAGACCCAATGAAATATTGGCAAGCAATAATCTTTCAGATCAAGATTCGGCATTGGCCTTTTCCAATTTTACAATTCTTTTACCATGATCAGCCACCGTATCATCGAGTTCAACAAATTGATTTTCAAACAATAAACGATTTTGTCTCACCTCGCGAACTTCCTTTAGGGAGTCGTCATACCCGCACACCCATTCAAGAAATTCTTTTCTTGGAAGCATCTCATCCAACCTTCTGTGAATTTCTGCAAATTCTCCCTGAAGATAGAACATAAATTGCGTGAATTTATCGTCAGATCTCTCCCTATCAGCTTTCAACTTTTTCTCCAACTTTGCATTATCAGCTTTTGCCTCTGCACTCCTACGGGCAAACTCTGCATCGGATTTCTCCCGATCAGCCTTCAATTCTTTTTCCAACTTTACCCGATCAGCTTCCAACTTTTTTTCCAATTTTACACTATCAGCTTTTGCCTCTGCACTCCTACGGGCAAACTCTGCATCGGATTTTTCCCTATCAGCTTTCATCTCCAGTCTCACATTTACAAATTCCTGCTTCATCAAATTAAAACCCTCATCCATACGCCGTAAGAGTTCATTCGTGGTTATCTGTTTGTTTACTTTGTCAGTTTTCATAATTTTTTGGAATTAAATAATAACTTTTTAAAAAACCTTTTGCTACTTATTAATATTCCCCAAATCTAAAATTATTCTAAAATCGACACTTTTTGATTTGATCAAACACGAAAATCTGTTGCGGTAAATCATCGAGCAACAGCCGCCATGTTTGCCATAAAGCCAAAATACTTCTAAAATCCCACCATGTTCATCTCCCTCGATCTGGAAACCACCGGCTTTGATCCGATTCAAGATAAAATTATTGAATTTGGCGCTGTAAAATTTGATCTTCAAGGCCAAAAAGAAACCCTGAAATTCTTCATCAATCCCGGCATCACTCTACCAAAAATCATCACCCATATTACCAATATCAAAGATTCGGATCTGAAAGATGCTCCCTCCTTCGTTGACAAGAAAGCGGAAATTCAAAAATTTATCGGCGACCTCCCCATCATCGGTCACAATATAAAATTCGACCTTTCATTTCTCGAATCCAACGGCATTGAAATAAAAAATCCTAGTTATGACACGCAGGAATTAAGCGGCATACTCTTACCAAATATGCCCTCATACAGCCTGGAAATTCTTAGTGAAAAACTCCAGCTTACCCATAGTGAAAAACACCGCGCACTGGATGATTCCATCGCCGCCATGGAACTTTTTCTGAAATTGATCAAAGAATTCGAAAAACTGGATCCACAGTTGTTGGAGCAAATGAAAGCCCTTTCCCAAAGATCAGGCTGGCCTTTAAAAGATTTAATTAAAACCATAAAAAGCCGTGATTCAGAAAAAACCCCGCCACCTTCACCGGCAAACACAACCATCACGGAAATTTCGCCCGCCACGGAAAAAATTCTCAACACTGCGAGCTCCGCTCTCTTCGAACTCTCCCCTCCCTATGCAAACTTGATAAAAAATCTTTGCCTCAAATCCACTCCCGATACTTATATTTGCATTCCTCACCAGCTTTTTCGTAAAATTCACAATGAAATATCTGACACCGTAGCCAAAATTGACGTAGCCAAAAATTATCTGTCACTAGCCAGGTTAAAAAAATTCAGCGAAAAATCCTTTTTTGAGAATCATGAAATCAGCGCTCTGCTGAAATATCTCAACTGGAGCAAACAGACAAAAACCGGATTACTCAGCGAAGTGGCGCTCTTCCACGACGAAAGAAATACCCTCAACAAAGTAAATATCGACGAAAACATCGAAAATCCAAAAGACGAATTTTTCTTCAAAAAAGCGCTTGAGCAAGATAAAAACAACCCTACTCTCTGCAGCAGCCAATACCTCATTGAAAATCCACCTGAAACCACTATCGATCTGCCACGCCTGATCATCATCAATTTCAGCAATTTTCTCAACTCTCTTCACTATCACAAATCCCTTTATTTAAAACCTGAACCGGCCATTGACATTCTGAAATCTTTGGAAGAATTAAGCCCTGGAAACGTCACCATCGCCACTCTTACGCAAAAAGTCACCATTCTTTTCGGCCTGCTCGGAATTATTTTTGAAAAATTCAATGATCAAAATGTTTTTGGTGCCAAAAGCACCGTCAACGCAGAAATCCTCCAAACCAAAGAATGGCTGGATACCGCAAAAAGCCTCGGTAACATCATCGAAATATCCCAAGAATTAGGCCAAATAAAAACCGCCGAAACTACGGGCTACCTGAAACAGTGGAAAAATTTTCTGAGAAACATCCATTCCATAATTTCCAAACCGGAAATAGGCGAAAACTTGGTCTGGCTGGAAAAAGATCCCCAAGGAAACATAGTTTTAAGAAAATCTCCTTTTTCCTTAAAACAAGACATAAAAGCCATTCTCGACAAATACAAAAATTATCAAATTATCGATGAATGTCTGGATCTTTGTGATGAAGGTAAATTCATGAAGAATTTTGCGGGCTTGCCCGGGCATCAGACGGGCTTGCCTCTGATAAAACTCGATCAAAAAGCTGAAAATCTCGAAATCTATATTACAAAAGATACTGACGGCGGCGATCCGAACAAAATTCCCCGCTTCATTAAGCAATATTATCAGGAGAAATCTCGAAATATCGCCATGATTTTCAGTGCCAAAAAAGACTTGGAGCTCCTTACTTTAAAATTGGATAAAGACGATCTGCCCACTCTTCCTCAATTAGCCGGCTCCTTGGGAAAAATTCAGGAGATCTATCTCACCGAGAAAAAGGCTCTAATACAACCAATCCTCCTTCTCAGTCATTTCGCTTGGGAAAATTTTCAATATAACGAAGACATCGACACTCTCCTCATTTACAAAATTCCTTTCGACCCGCCAAGTGATCCAAAACTACTCTGTTTCAGCCAAAACTACGAAAATGCCTTCAATGATTTACAAGTTCCGCTAGCCCTTATTTCCACTAAAAAAATAATAAACAGAATCCGCAACAATAAAGCCAAACTAAAAAGAATTATCATTCTGGACATGCGCCTCACCAACAAAAGATACGGTGAAAATTTCATCGAAAATTTCAACTCCATCGCCCCCACCAACATTGTAAAACTTCACACTCTGCTAAATTAAGCTCTTGATAAAATACCCAACGCCAAAAGCAATAGCCGCGGCTACCCCGCCAACCATTGACGTTTCAATTCCACACACCAACCAATTTCTCATGGAGAATTTAGACTTCACCGTGCCAACCAAAAATAGGCCAAATAAAGTTGTCGCCACGGTAATATAAAACATCTCCTGATCCGTAAAATCCATAAAAGCCCTGAAAGTATAGGCAATCAAAGGGATAAAACCCACGAAGATAAAAGACAAAAATGTCACCAGCGCTCCCTTCCACGGGCTGATATTTTCATTTGTCATATTGAATTCATTGCGCATCATCAAATCAACCCATCCCTCCGGATTAGAAGTAATAATTTCCACCGCTCTTTCCAAATCCCTTCCTTTGAATCCATATTTTTCCATTATTTCTCTAATTTCCCCTCTCTCATGCTCCGTCTTTTCCACCAGATGCCGAAATTCTATCTGGCGAATTTTTTCATACTGCTCCAGATTGGCCTTGTCGCTCAAATACTTACCGACCGACATTGAAAATCCATCTCCAAATAAATTGGCAAAACCTAAAATCAAAATTACCGGCACCGAAAGCGAAGCCCCTTCCACCCCGGCCACTACGGCAAAAGTCGTAACCGCCCCATCAATCCCTCCATATACAAAATCCGCCACCCAATTATAACCGGCCGCAACATGATGCTCTTCCTTATCTAATAAATCATCTTTATTTTTCACCTCACCAAAGTACGTCGAAACTTGAGAATAAATCAAGGCACATCTAGGTTGACAGAATTCCGGCAAATGGTAATATCCGAAACCATTGATGACTTTCAAAAATCTTATACATTAATTACTAACATTTATGCCGGAACAAGCCCCATTCACCGAAAGTACTAAACAGCTACACAGCTACGAAGCAATTAGATCTCATGATCATAAACTCGGCGAAAACCCCGGGGCGCTAATGTCGCAAGCCCTTGACTGTGTCAGAACTGAAACCGGCCTGGAAATACACGCCACCATGAATAATAATGGCATTTTGCTTTTAGGCCACCCGACAAAGGCGGATTTTGCCGCACGCAGGATAGTAACAAGCCATGCCATGATGCCCGATGATCTAGTTAGAGCGATTGGAATATCCAAACATATTCAGCGCGTAACCCTTGATCATCGACCTTATGGAGAAGGATCAGCACGCACGATGCTTGATGCTATCACCATAGGTATATTGGCAAAAAAATTACTTAATATTGGGAAAGAGGTTTCGGTCAATAGTACCAATGCCTCTTTTTTGGATGAAATAGCAAATTATCTTGATAGTAATAAAAATGTAGAACCCTCTGTAACCTTTCAACAACAAGTAGAAGTTCCCGTCTGGAAAGGTCTTCTACCGGGTGTCGCCATGAGAGCTTTGGAAAAAACCGGACAAAATGGCGGAATCTCGGAACACGCCGGTCAGGTAAGAATTGGCGACGGTTTTCCGGTTACAAAAGTAGACATAGCGGAAGTCACGGATTTCGTGGCTGGCAACGGCTTCAAAGACGGTATTCCCAGAACTCTACATGCCACTGCTGCTCCAACAGTAGGAAGGGCCGGTGAACCATTCAAACTGGGAGAAATTATAGAAAGCCGCCAGCTTAAAAATATTGCCGAGGTAGCAAAGCTTACCAACGGCGCCATTTCCGGGGTTACCAGATTCGCAAGAGGTTAATACTTTCTAAACATTAGCTATCATGTCCAAGCTCTGGCAAAAACCCGGTACAACTCTTCATCCATTAGTCGAAAAATACACTGTAGGCACGGACTATATTTTAGATGCCAAGTTGATGCCTTACGATATCCAAGCCACCAAAGCCCATGCTAAAGGCCTGCAGCAGATCGGCATTTTCAAAGCACCGGAAGTTCGCAAAATTTTCTCCACCCTTAATCACCTCGAAAAAGATTTCAAAAAAGGCCGGATAAAAATCACCATCCAGGATGAAGACTGCCATACCGTAATCGAAAATTATCTTACCAGGAAAATTAAAAAACTTGGTCTGAAAATTCACACCGGCAGAAGCCGCAACGACCAAGTCCTCACGGCATTAAGGCTCTACATGAAAGATCAACTAAAAACGATCCGTCAAAAAACAAAAAAACTCGCCCGTGAATTTTTAAATTTTGCTCAACAATATCAGCATATTCCCCTTCCTGGTTACAGTCATACTCAGCAGGCCATGCTCTCCAGCGTCGGTCATTACGGCTGTAGTATTTTGGAAAGCCTGCTCGACGACATCGACGTTCTCGACTTCACCGCCAACCACATTAACAAAAACCCGCTCGGCAGCGCCGCCGGCTTCGGTGTCTCACTTTTGCTCGATCGCGAATTCACAACTAAAGAAATGAAATTTCGCAAAGTACAAATAAATTCTCTCTATTGCCAAAACAGCCGCGGTAAATTCGAAAGCATCTATTTAGAAAATTTGGGCCAAATCATGCTCACCCTAAGCCGTTTTGCCACCGATCTCTTACTTTTCACTTCCCAAGAATTTAACTTTTTCACGGTAAAAAATAATCTTGTTACCGGCTCGAGCATCATGCCTCAAAAAA
Organism: uncultured Candidatus Peribacteria bacterium; assembly: GCA_964480115.1. Taxonomy (GTDB): domain Bacteria; phylum Patescibacteriota; class Gracilibacteria; order UBA1369; family LOWO2-01-FULL-3; genus JACRIB01. Next base: position 30,577 of record CAYZOB010000047.1, on the reverse strand, counting down.
GAAATCTCGACGCCATGGAATTACTGCGTGGCTTTACCGGCGTCGTTCTCGGCAATCAGACTCAAATCCAAAACATCGTTAAAGGGCTTATTTCAGGCTACAATCGCGACCTTCAGCTCATCAAAAAACCTCTTTTCGAAAGTACGGAAATAGTGCTCGACAGCCTGGAGATTGTTGATCTTTATCTTAAAGGAATCACGCCAAACGAAGCCGCAATCACTCAGAAAATAAACAAAAATATTTTCACCGCCGACCTGGCTATCAATCTGGTAAAAAACAAAAAAACACCCTTCCGCACCGCCTACCAGAAAGCCCTGAAATTAATCAAAAAGGAAAAAATCAATCCGGCCTACATCAAGGAAAACCTAAAAACAAAGATCAGCCTCGGCGCCCCCGGCAACCTGGACTTCCAGCATTACAAATACCGCCTGGATAAAATCTAAAAACACCCTAATTTGGACTAAAACAGACATAATTGACAACTTCTTTTGGCTGGCCAAAAAAATTCAAAGAATGGTTTAAATAATTCTACAGAAAAAGGCTAATCAAAAGATAGGCGTTAAAAGCCAATATCACCGCCCCAAAAATCCACGCAAAAACAGTTGTAGCCTTTTTGTTCACCAAGTCACCCATTATTTCTCTTTTAGACGTGAAAATAATAATCGGAATCAACGGCAATGGAATCATTAAACTCAAAATAACCTGGCTGTAAACAAGAATTTTCAATGGCTCTATTCCAAGTAAAATTGCAATAGTCAAAGGTACCAAATTAATAAATCTGGTAATCAATCTTCGCACCCATACAGGAATTTTAAAATCCATCAATCCCTCCATAATTGATTGACCGGCCAAAGTTCCGGTAATCGACGAAGAAATTCCGGCGGACAGCAAAGCGACAGCAAAAACTATCGCAGCAAATGAACCAAAAAGTGGTGTTAAAGTCTTGTAAGCATCTTCCAAAGTAGCTACTCCCCCACCCAATTTATAAAAAGCGGCAGCAGCCATAATCAACATCGCCGCATTGATAAAACCGGCGATTGTTAAAGAAAAAATATTATCAAAAAGATGAAATTTTCTGGCCATTTCCTTATTCTGAATTTTTGATTCAATATATTTATTTTTAATCAACCAGGAGTGCACAAAAAGAGCGTGTGGCATGACAGTCGCTCCAATGATTCCCACGGCTATAAGGGCAGTTTGAGCATTCAAAATAGGCTTCACCGAGTGCAGTAAAACCGCTCCGAAATCCGGTTTGGCAATAATCACTTCATATAAAAAAGCAAAACCGATAGTCGCCACAAAAAGCACAAATATCGACTCCAAATATCTAAATTTTCTCTGCGTCAAAAGCAAAAGTAGCAATACATCGGCCATCGCAATAAAAGTTCCCCAAATCATTGGAATACCAAAAAGCAACTTCAGAGCCACTACTGTTCCTAAAAATTCCGCCAAATCCGTAGCCAAAATCGCCAATTCCGCCAGCAACCAAAATACAAAAATTTTCCACTTACTCTTCAGCCGTATTCGCACCAAATCCGGCAAAGAATAGCCGGCAATGCCAATTTTGCCGGACAAATATTGAAAAAGCATCGCCATACCGCTGGCCATCCAAATCACCCACAAGAGATCATAATTAAACGAAGCTCCTCCCTGAATATTAGTCCCCCAATTTCCCGGATCAATGTAAGCCACACTCACAATCAAGCCGGATCCCATGAACATCCAGAGCCTCCTATCAAAAAGAAAATTAATAAATTTTTTCATTTTTATTATTTAGAATACCAGCAATCCGGTTCCATACATAATCACCAACCCGGTCAAAAAGCCCGAAACATTCACCGGTGAAAAAAGACCTTTTTCAGCTTTTTTCATCATGTGATGAAGAATATCGTAACTAACGTCAAAAATCGCTCCCACTCCTATTGCTAAAAATAAAACCGCCAATGTGGGTGAATAGGCAAAACCACCAATTAAACTGCCAATAATTGTCGGCACTCCGGCAACCAAACCCATGATAATGAGATGTTTCACAATTCTGGCCCTTTCAATTACGGTTCTGGTCAAAGGCGAAACTATCGCTATTCCCTCAGTCAAATTATGCGCCATAAAACCAATTACCAATGTCGCCCCAAGCGTCGCTTCTCCAATGGCATAAGCGCTACCGATAGCCAATCCTTCTCCCAAATTATGCAAACCGATTCCCAGAGCTATCAAATAAGCCCAAATCAAATTTTTATAATGATCTCCCTTCAAGTTTACGTTATTTTCAGTCTTGTTACTGACCACCCCCAGCACCATAATCGCCAACAAAAAGCCGATTACCAATAACCCAACACCATTAAAAGCATTAGGCACTTCCCCTATCAATTCTATCGATTCCGCCAAAGCGTCAAAACCCAAAAATATCAATAAACCTACAGTCAATGATAACAAAAACATATACGCCCCGCCCTGCAATTTTCGCAAAAACGGAAACCATAGCAATCCGAGTAGAACCGGAATAACTCCGACATAAACACCCAAAAGCATAAAAGTTTGTATGTACTTTCCATCAGCTACAGGCGACAAAAAGCTCACCTCTACTTCTTTCTCAAAAGCCAGGCCATTACTCGAAACCAGCTTGAAATTGAGAGGATCCCCTTCCACCCAAGGATAATAAAATTCAATATTTCCCATTTCAAGCGGCTTCAATACACCCCTAGGTTCCATTTCAAATCTCCAAACCACACTATTCACAATCAACTGAGATATCTGCACCGGCGCCGGCCCATCATTCAAAACCTTCAAAATCACTTTATTGGGCTCAAAAACGACTCTCTCCACGAATATTTTTTCAACCGGCGGAAAATTTCCTTCCAGAATACCCACGGTTCCCTTCTGGACAAAAAACCAGATCATCAAAACGGTCAAAGCCAATGGCAGTAAAAATGTCGCTATCAATCTAAGCCTGGCATTCTTCCACATAAAAATTTTATTAAAATGTTAGATTCTCTTATTCAACGACAAACATGCCCGCCCATCCCAGCTCTGCAAGCTCGGAAACATGGGAATGGAACATAAACATACCCCCCTCCCTGAATCGCACATCCAGAATCGACCTCTCACCCTGACCCATCGAAATCGTATCCGTAAAAGCATCCGGCTCTAATTTGGTTCCGGTCATATATTGATCGAAAAAATTTGCATGCAAATGAAAAGAATTTATCGGATCAAACTCCAACATGTTGGACAAATATATTCTAACCAGCTCTCCTTTTTTCACATGAATCGGCTTATAGTTGTAAGCAAAAGCCTTAGTATTCATGGCATAAAAATCGTTCTCTCCATCAAAATCCGTATCAAAACCGTTCATCACCATCACCAGCTCCTTATCAGCCTTGGGTCGCGTATCCACCTTTGGATCGACTATATACGCACCATAAAGACCCTTGGAAACATGCTGGGAAACGGGATAGGAATGACAATGATAAACATGTAAACCAAAAGGTCCCGCCTTGAATTCATATATACGACTCTCTCCCGGATTCATTATTTTATCATTTTCGTTAGCTCCGGTACCATCCATCGCCGCGGAATGATAGCCGTGAAAATGAATAGTATGAGGTTTGGAAGCATTATTTTTGAAATAAATTTTTACCGTGTCACCCTCTGTAGCTCTGATTGTCGGACCGGGAACTTGGCCATTATATGACCACGCCGGATAAAAAACTCCCGGAGCGACTTCAATGGTGGTTTCCTCAACATTAAACCAGTATTCACGCAACAAAGTGCCATTTTCCAGCTTTGATTCCTTGTAAAATTTTGCCCTCTCGGCATCAGGCAAATTATTAAAATTCCAGGTGCTCAAAAATTTAAGCGCATCGAAATCTCCCGTCTTATACTTACCATTTGGGCCAATAGCAGCCTGTGCGAGATTCTGTGGATCTACAGCGGTCAACATATCGGACGCCATCACGCTATTATTCACGGGCTTCTTTTCCACCTCTCCACTGCAACCGGTAAAAAGCAACATGCTCACAAGCACCGTGCCTAATTTGACCTTAGTATTCATAAAATGTTAACATGTCCTAACTTTCGCCAGCATATCAATTTTCCCTTTATTGTCAACGTCATATGACTATAATCGAATCATGGAACAAGAAGATTATTTAGAAACAATCTACGAACTCGGACTCGAAAAAGGCCTCGTCAGAATTTCCGACGTGGCCAAGATTCTCAATTTAAGCAAGCCGTCGGTAACCCAAATGATGCAGCGCCTGGAAAAAGACGATTGCGTTATCTACAAGCCCTACCTGCCTTTAAAGTTAACCAGAAAAGGCCGCGAAATAGGCAGAAAGGTTGCAGAGAGACACAAGGTTCTGGCAGAATTCTTCACTCTTCTGAAAATCCCCGAAAGAATTCAAAAAAAAGACATCCACGGCATCGAGCACAGCTTGAGCCCGATAACTTTAGAGAAACTAAGAGAATTAACCTCCCAACTTAAGAAAAAAAATGATTAATGATGCAAATCTGGAAATTTGGACAAATACCGACGGTCTGATGACCGCCGATCCACATAAAGTAAAAAAAGCCTTTTCTATCGACAAAATCAGCTATGCCGAAGCAATGGAAATGTGCCATTTCGGCGCAACTGCAATCCATCCAAACATCATACAGGAAGCCAAAAAAAAAGGCCTCCCAATAATCATAAAAAACACAGACAACCCTGGCTTTACAGGCACGGTAATAAGCAGCAAAAGCAGTCACGAATTTCTAATAAAGGGGATTTCTTCCATTTCCGACATCGCCATTTTACGCTTACAGGGAGGCGGAATGGTGGGCGTACCGGGAGTATCAAAAAGACTTTTCGGCGCGCTTTCCAATGAAAAAATCAGTGTTATTTTGATAAGTCAGGCTTCTTCCGAACATTCCATCTGTTTTGCGGTAGAACCAAAATTAGCGGAAAAAGCCAAAGAAGCTGTAGAAACTGAATTCAAAGCAGAAATCAAACTGGAACAAATTGATCGGGTAATTATTGAAAAAGATCTGTCAATCATCGCCATCGTTGGCGAAAATATGCGCCGTACACCGGGTATCGCCGGCAAAATTTTCACTGCTCTTGGCAAAAACGGCATTAATATTTCGGCTATTGCTCAAGGCTCTTCGGAACTAAATATTTCCACCGTCATTTCAAAATCAAATGAGAACAAAGCTCTCAATGCCATTCACGATGCTTTTTTTCTTTCCGGCACAAAAACTTTAAATGTTTTCATGGTTGGCTGCGGCCTAATCGGCTCCACCCTGCTCAGACAAATTAAAGAACAGTCAGATTTTCTCCGGAAAAATCAATCATTGGAAATAAAATTTATCGCTATTGCAAACAGCAAAAAAAACCTTTTCAATCAGGAAGGAGTTGATCTGAAAAAATGGAAAGAAGAACTTGAAAAAGCGGAAAATGAAAATCTCCGAATAGAAAATTTCATTGAAAAAATGATGGCACTAAATTTACCAAACAGCGTTTTCATTGATTGCACCGGCAACGAAAAACTTACTGAAAATTACGAAACAATTCTAAAAAACAGTATTTCCATTATCACGCCTAACAAAAAAGCCAATTCTGGAACCTATCAAAATTATCAAAAACTAAAAGAGATCGCCCAAAAATCCAACATCAAATTCCTATACGAAACTAACGTGGGAGCCGGCCTTCCGGTAATTAGCACTCTCCATGACCTCCTTTACAGTGGCGACAAAATCATTAAAATCGAAGCGGTATTATCGGGAACCTTGAGCTATATTTTCAATTCTTTTACCGGCGAAAAAAAATTCAGCGAAATAGTATTGGAAGCGCAAAAAAAAGGCTATACCGAGCCGGATCCGCGCGATGATCTAAACGGCATTGATGCCGCCAGAAAAATTTTAATTCTCGGACGCGAAATTGGTATGCCATTGGAAATGGAGGATATTGCCGTAGAGAATCTGGTACCCGAAGATTGCCGCCAAACTTCCGGCATCGAAGAATTTTTTGCAAAACTGGCAACACATAACGATGAATACGCGGATAAACTCAAAAATGCCCAAGCCGAACAAAAACGCCTATGCTATATTGCGAGAATTGATACCGTCGGACAGGCAAAAGTTAGTGTAAAACTTGAATCCGTAGACAAAAATCACCCCTTCAATGCGCTATCCGGCAGCGACAATATTATTTCCTTCACCACCAATCGCTACCTTGAAAGACCATTGGTAATAAAAGGCCCCGGCGCCGGCGCGGAAGTAACAGCCGCTGGAGTCTTTGCTGATGTTATTAGAATTGCCAATTACTTAAATTAAAATGAAACTTACCAAAGCCCAATTTTCGGAGAAACTGCAAAATCAACAACTGATACTCAGCATAATTGGCATGTCCAATATCGGCAAAACTCACTGGTCAAAAAAACTGAAAAGCCTGGATTTTGAACACAAATGCTGCGACGACCTCATTGAAAACATTCTTGAACCGGAATTAAAAACTCTTGGCTATAAAGGTCTGGCCGATCTGGCAAAATGGCTGGGACATCCTTTTGAAACTCAATTTCCGATCAACCAAGCAGCTTATTTAAACCACGAGAATACCGTAATGGAAACAATTCTAAAGAACCTGAAATCAAAAACATCTAAAAATCTTACCATCGACACCACCGGCAGCGTAATCTACGCCGGAGATTATATTTGTAAAAAATTGAAAGAAAAAAGCTTGATCATTTATATAGAAGCGACTCCGCAAATGCAAGAAGCGATGTTTGAAAGATTTTTACAAAACCCCAAGCCAATCGTTTGGGCACACAGCTTTAACAAAGAAGCAAACGAATCCAACCTCACGGCTTTAAAGCGTTGCTATCCGGAACTACTGAAATATCGCACCAGTCAATATCGCAAACACGCGGACATTACCATCCCTTATCCAAAAACAGATTACAATCATTCGGCGGGACAATTTTTAGAACTGGTAAAAAGCCACCTGAAATAAAATGAAATTATTTAGTACAAACAAAGGAACTCCACTTGCCACGCTGGAAAAAGCTGTAATGCAAGGCCTCGCAGAAGATGGCGGACTTTTCATGCCTACGGAGATTCCCGAGCTTCCCCAAGAATTTCTCAATAAAATCGACACTCTATCTTTTCAAGAAATTAGCTTCATAGTAGCAAAAACTTTACTCAAAGATGATATTCCCGAAAAAGAATTGGAAAGTATTGTTTACGAAAGCATAAATTTCGACGCGCCTCTGGTGAAAATTTCCAGTGCCAACCACGAAGAAAACCCCATTTATTCCCTGGAACTATTTCACGGCCCCACTCTCGCCTTCAAAGACTTTGGTGCCAGATTCATGGGTAGACTCATGTCTCACTTTCTCAAAAAATCAGAGAGGAAAATCACCATCCTCGTTGCCACTTCCGGAGATACCGGCAGTGCAGTAGCAAGCGGTGTTTTTAACACTGAAGGCATTCGCGTTTTCCTTTTATACCCCAGCGGAAAAGTCAGCAAAATTCAGGAACAACAGCTCACCACCATGGGTGGAAATATTCAAGCATTGGAAATCGATGGCACTTTCGACGACTGTCAAAGACTGGTAAAAACCGCTTTCGTTGATGCTGATCTGAAAACTGCTTTTGAAAAAAACAATGATTCACTCGGCTCCGCAAATTCCATAAACATCGCTCGCTTAATTCCTCAATCATTTTATTATTTTCATGCTTATGCTCAGCTAAAAAAAACATTCAGCTCACAAATGAAACTGCCAATTTTCTCAATACCAAGCGGAAATCTAGGAAATTTAACAGCCGGATTAATAGCCAAAAAGATGGGTCTGCCAATAAAAAAATTCATCGCCGCCAACAATGCCAATGACACCTTTACCAAATACCTGGCCACCGGAAATTTTTCCCCCAAACCATCAGTGCAAACAATTTCCAACGCCATGGATGTAGGAAACCCCAGCAATTTCGCACGCATTCTCGCCCTCTATGAAAACAATTTGGAAAATATCCGACGTGACATCTGGTCTGCCGGTTTTTCTGACACCGAAACCGCCGCCGCCATCAAAGAAGTTTACGAAAAATACCATTACACCATGGACCCTCATGGCGCGGTTGCTTACTTGGGACTCACAAAATTTGCGAATTTAACAGAAAAAAATTCACCGGCACCGGCTTCAACCGCCCGCCCCGCACCTCCCAGGTATCCGGTCATTCGCGACACCCCTCTTATTTTCTTTGAAACCGCCCATCCTGCAAAATTTCTCGACATCGTAGAGCCAATAATAAATCAAAAAATCGCCATTCCTGATCGCCTCGCCTCCTCTTTAAACAAACAAAAAAACAGCACCAAGCTTTCCGGAAATTTCGACATGTTCAAAAAATTTTTGTTTAACAAAATATGCGCCCATTGATGCCCATCAAGTTAGCGCATTATTTGCAACAATTCCGGAACAAAACGCATTCCCGGGAACGGAACCACGATCTCGATAATCCCCTCACCAAACCGCTCGCACTTAGCCTAAAGTGCCCTACAACCAAGAAGCTGTTCCAATTTTCTCCCTACCAAATTTCCCGATTTTCGAAAAAAATGTTAAACTGAATCAGACTAATACAAACTAACCAATCCACATATGCCACACACGCTTCCAGCTCTTCCCTATGCTTACGACGCGCTCGAACCACACATCGATGCCAAAACCATGGAAATTCACCATACCAAACATCATCAGGCTTATATTGATAAACTGAACGCCGCGCTCGAAAAACACCCGGAACTCATGGATAAACCACTGGAAGATTTACTCAAAGATCTAAACGCCGTGCCTGAAGACATTCGCGCCGCCGTACGGAATCATGGAGGAGGACATTATAATCATACATTTTTTTGGAATATCATGGCTCCAAACGCCGCTAAAGCTTCAGGAAAACTGCTCGAAGCCATTAACTCCAAATGGGGCAATACGGATAAATTTAAGGAAGAATTCACCGTCGCAGCATTAAACCGTTTTGGTAGCGGCTGGACTTGGCTGGTCTTAGACAAAAATGGCAGCTTGTCAATCAGTTCCACCGCCAACCAGGATAGTCCGATTATGGAAGGCCTGACGCCAATTCTTGGCATAGATGTCTGGGAACACGCCTACTATCTGAAGTATCAAAATCGCCGCGCCGACTACATCAAGGCCTGGCTGGACAATGTCGCCGACGGGAACAAAATCGGCACAATTTTTGCCAAATTAACCGCAATGGTCTAAAATCAAAAAAGTCTAAGTACTTTTTTAAATTTTAAGCTCAAAAATATGTTATACGCACTTTTAGTATTAGCCGTCATCGCAGTTTTAGTCGTGGGAGTTTACAATGGGGTAATCACGCTAAAAAACAAATGTAATGAAGCCTGGGCCGACATCGAAACCCAGCTAAAAAGACGTTACGATTTGATTCCCAATTTGGTCGAGACGGTAAAAGGCTACGCCGGCCACGAAGCGCAAACCCTGGAAAAAGTAATCCAGGCACGCAATATGGCTCTAAACGCCAAAACCATTCAGGAAAAAGAACAGGCTGAAAACGGCATCTCCGGGGCTTTAAAAACTATTTTTGCCCTATCCGAAAACTACCCCGAACTAAAAGCCAATCAAAACTTTCTGGATCTGCAAAAAACTCTCACTGAAATAGAAGAGCACATTCAGCTTTCCCGCCGTTATTACAACGCCACAGTTCGCGATCTCAACACCAAAATCGAAGTTTTCCCCAACAATTTACTGGCCGGCCCGTTAGGTTTAAGTAAAAAAGAATTTTTCCAAGCCGGTGATGAAGAGAAACAGAACGTAAAAGTCGACTTTAACACTGAGCCTAAAAGCGAACAAAACAAGAAATAGCCGGTAACACTTCGTCACTAAAATTTGATAATGAATTTTTTTAAAAGAGTACTGGCATTTTTCTTTCTCCTTCTCATACCTTCCACCACCCTCGCCGAAACCCTGCAAGACCACCTGATTGAGAACTGGAGCATCACCTCCTTCGATTCCAATATTTATCTGAACACCGATAGCTCCGCCGATATCACCGAAACGATTATCGCTGACTTCAGCAAGGAATCGCACCACGGCATTGAACGCGATCTTCCCTATTCTTTCCAAAACAATCGCAACACTCCAATAAAAATTCTCAAAGCAGCTAACGAAAATGGTGAAAACTGGAAACTGAAACAATTCAAAGAAAATGGCTATCTGAAAGTACAAATGACCACTTCGGATGACCATTTAATGAACGCCACCGCCACTTTTATTCTTACCTACCACATAGATAATGTTTTCAATTTTTTCGATGATCACGATGAATTTTATTGGAATGTAAACGGCACCGACTGGAGCATTCCCACCACTTCTGTAAGCGCCACAATTCACTCACCGGTAGCACTGACCGAACCGGTAAAAACAGCCTGCTACACGGGCGAATACGGCTCCACCAATTCCAACTGCACCCTCAAAAACACCGCTGAAAAAATTATAAAAATCAGCACCTCAAGCCCGCTCGCTCCCTACGAAGGCCTCACCGGAGTAATTTCCTTCTCGAAAAATGTCTTCACCTCACCCGCACTCACGCAAAAAATTCTCTGGTTCCTCAACGAAAACAAAATAATTTTTCTACCACTAATCACTCTCTGCATAATGTTCTTCATCTGGTACAAATACGGCCGCGACGCCCAGGATGTGCCCGACACGATCGTCCCAACCTTCATTCCACCAAAAGGCCTTTCCCCGGCCGAAACCGGCACGCTCATTGATGAACGCATGGATCCGCGCGACCTTACAGCGACCATTATCGATTATGCTGTAAAAGGTTACATCAGAATCAATGAAATCGAAAAACCCGGCCTGTTTGGAAGTAAAACAGATTACGAACTGGAATTATTAAAACCCTGCCTGCCGGAAAAAGAATTTGAGAAAGAAACCATCCTCGGAATTTTCACTCAAAACAAAAAAGGTGCCAAGAAAAAAATCTCCGACCTAGCTAACGAGTTTTATATCCACGTGCCAAAAATCAAAGATTCAATTATGAAAGCCCTCATTAAAAATGACTTTTTTCCACATAATCCCGAAACCGTCCGCGCCACTTATTCATTCCTGGGCCCCGGATTAGTCTTCGTAGCTTTCTTTATTGCCACTAACGAATCAGGCATCACCATTTTTTCCATCGCGCTTGCCGGCATAATAGTCGTCGCCTTTGGTGCGATCCTGCCGCGCAAAACTCGCAAAGGAACCGAAGCTTATTATCAACTAAAAGGCCTGTACGAATACATCAACACCGCCGAAAAAGATCGCCTTAAATTTCAGGAGAAAAACAACATTTTATTTGAAAAACTCCTCCCCTACGCCATGGCTTTTGGCCTAATAGACAAATGGACCAAGGCCTTCGACGGTATTCTTACTACCCCGCCTTCCTGGTACTACCCCATGGGACACGGCAATTTCAGTATGATTTATTTCTCAAACAGTCTTAGCAATTTCTCAAACTCGACTTCGCAGAATCTCAATGCCCGACCGGGCGGCCAAGGCGGCAACGGAGCCTGGAGTGGTGGCAGCGGCTTCGGTGGCGGCGGCTTTTCCGGTGGTGGCTTCGGCGGAGGCGGTGGCCGCGGACTTTAAATGACTTTAAAGCCCAAATTCTTCCTTCATTTCCTCAATTTCATCCCTTATTTCAGCCGCCTTTTCGAATTCCAGATTCTGACTGGCAAGATCCATTTTAGCCTCCATAACCTTCAAAAGTCTCTCTGCTTCATCTTTCGGCACTTTTTTCAAATCCAACTCTCGACCTTCACCTTTTTTCTTCTTTTTTCCGCCAAAATGACTGATATCTCTAATAGCTTTCTTAATCGTCTCCGGCGTAATTCCATGTTCCTTGTTATAAGCAGTTTGCTTTGTTCTACGACGATCAGTCTCCTCGATGGCCTTTTTCATCGCCGCTGTCATTCTATCAGCGTACATGATCACGAAACCATTCACATTACGCGCGCAACGACCCGTAGTCTGTATCAAAGCACTCGCGCTTCGCAAAAACCCTTCCTTGTCCGCATCCAAAATCGCTACCAAACTCACTTCCGGCAAATCCAAACCTTCACGCAACAAATTAATTCCTACCAATACATCAAATTTTCCCAAACGCAAATCCCGCAAAATTTCAATCCTCTCAATAGTGTCAATATCCGAGTGCAAATATTTTACGCGGACGTCCGCATCCGCCAAAAATTCCGTCAAATCTTCCGACGCTCTTTTCGTCAAGGTTGTAATCAACACACGCTCTCCAACTTTCACCCTCTTATCAATTTCCTGCATCAAATCCTCAATTTGTCCGGCAACCGGGCGCACTGAAATTTGCGGATCCACCAGGCCGGTAGGTCTCACCACCTGCTCCACGATCGATGCTTTTGGCGTATGCGTATTTTCATATTCACTCGGCGTCGCTGACACAAAAACCGTATTATTCATATAAGTCTCAAATTCATTAAACTTGAGCGGCCTATTATCATGCGCCGACGGCAAACGAAAACCATGTTCGATCAAAGTCTGTTTGCGCGAAAAATTTCCATTATGCATACCACCGATTTGCGGCACCGTCATATGCGATTCATCAATGAAAAGCAAAAAATCATCCGGCAAATAATCCATCAAAGTCGTCGGCCTTTCACCCGGTGCTCTTCCGCTCAAATAGCGCGTATAGTTCTCAATTCCGCTGCAATATCCCGTTTCCTGCAAAATTTCTATATCATATTCCGTACGGGTTTTAATTCTCTCCGCTTCAATATTTCTACCCATTTTCAATAATTCCGCGTGGCGAATTTCCATATCTTTGCGAATTCCGTCAATGGCCCTATCGATCTTATCCTTTGTAGTAACATCATGCTTTGCCGGAAATATTTTTACGCTATTCAGCTCGGTTTTTAATTCACCGGTAAAAGAATCCACTTCCGAAATGGCATCCACGTCATCTCCAAAAAACTCGATTCTAAAGACGGTATCGCGATCCGGAGGGAAAATTTCCACCGTATCTCCCAGCACATGGAACATACCATTTTTGAATTCCATCGCCGAACGCACATACTGGATTTCCGTGAGCTGTCTGAGCAATTTATCGCGTGGGATTTGATCACCGACAGTAATCGTCCTCGCCAAAGTCTCATAATCCTCCACCGAACCAAGACCGTAAATACACGATACCGAAGCCACAATCAGCACATCCTTGCGCGTTAACAAATTCGCCGTGGCCGCATGCCTGAATTTATCAATTTCTTCATTAATCGAAGCATCTTTTTCAATATAAGTATCGGTCGAAGGCAGATAAGCTTCGGGCTGATAATAATCGTAATAGGAAACAAAATAACTCACCGCATTATCCGGAAAAAATTCCTGAAATTCACTGCAAAGCTGCGCCGCAAGAGTCTTGTTATGGGCTAACACAAGGGTCGGTCGCTGAAGTTCTTCCACGACCTTGGCCATGGAAAATGTCTTTCCTGAACCCGTAACACCCAACAGCGTTTGAAATCTTTCACCCCTTTTTAGTCCATCAACCAAAGCTTTAATTGCCTGAGGCTGATCACCTTTTGGCGTCATCTCCGATTTAAGAACAAATTTTTTCATAAAATAAAAATAAGCCAAAATAGACTAGCATAAGAGGAAAAACTATAGCAAGGCTTTAAAAGAAGCCAAAAGCAGCCTCGAAAGATTTTTTCATTTCACTTATTAACCCTGAACTAAGCTTTCCCAATTCTCCCACCAGCAGCTTTTTATCAAGAGTGGCTAGCTTGCTAAATTTAAAAACAGAAGCTGCCTTCAGACCGGTTTTTTTGAAATCCCTGTGATTTGTTTTTAACAAAAAATCACCATCAGCCCGGCTCGATGATATTTTAGAGCTTACAAAAGCAAGAATTACATCTCCAAAATGACCGGAATTTCCGGAAATTATTAAAGCTGGTCGAAGCTTTACCGAAGTGAGATCAGTAAAAGGAAAAGGTACCAATACGATAGTTCCAAACTTATACATAACGCCTTTTTAGGTCTTTCAAAGAATATAAATCCGGCTCATTTTTTAAAAATACAAAACTGGAAGAAGCGGCATTTATTTCAGAAATCGGCAATTCATCTTCAGTTTCCGGCTTCGGCACAATCAAAACCTCCTGCTTATTGTGACGCCCAACCGAAATTACAATTTTTTGATATTTCACCCTGTTGATTATTTCATTTAGGTGTTTTCGGACCTCCGTGGTGCTGTAATGAACCATGACAAAATTGTTAATACGGTACAATTATACCAAATTGTACAAAATTTACAAGACTTTTTATTAAGCCGAAAATAAGCTATTATAATCCCATGTACCAAGATCTCCTTAAATTTGCCATCCGCACCGCCCAAAAAGCCGGTAAATTAGCCCTGGCCTATCAAAAAAAAGGCCTTCAAATAGAAGAAAAAGCCAAAAATGATCTGGTCACGAACGCCGACAAAGCCTCTGAAAAACTCATCATCGCCGAAATTCTCAAGGCCTATCCCGATCACGCTGTCATGGGAGAAGAGTCAACTTTTATTCATAAAACAACTATCAAAGACTACGCCGATTCCGAGTATATTTGGCTCATAGATCCAATAGATGGCACTACGAATTACGCCCACGGCATGAAAGAATTCGGCATTTCCATCGGCCTCTTCAAAACCGGTCGCGCCGAAAAATCCCAAAATTTCGAATACCTTAGCGGTGAACTAATTGTAGGCGTAGTTTTCGCTCCCGCTTTGGACGAATTATTTTACGCCGCAAAAGGTATAGGCTCACACCTCAATGGCAAAAAAATTCAAGTCTCCAAGGTTCCAAAAGTCGAAAAAGCCCTTTTTGCCACCGGCTTTCCCTACAAAAATCGCAAAATCAACTTACCATATTTTTCCACCATGATGGATCGCTGCCAGGCCATCCGCCGGCTCGGTGCCGCCTCTTTAGACATGTGCTATGTAGCTGCCGGCCGCTTTGACGGCTATTGGGAATTTGATATAAAACCCTGGGACATCGCCGCGGGAGCACTGATCATAGAAGAAGCAGGGGGCTGCGTAACGGACACTAATAACAACCAGCTAGACCTCTTCGGCCAGGACATTTTCGCCAGCAACAATAAAGTGCACAAAGAAACTATAAAAATATTCTCTAAAGTGCCATAGAAGCCTCGGCAAAAATCCCCCCCATGAAACTTCTTGCCTAAAAGCCCTATTTTCCATTACTATTGGCGCGCCTTCAATAGGCTTATCGCCTTCAATATGCGCCCGTAGCTCAGATGGATAGAGCATCAGCTTGCGGAGCTGGGGGTCACAGGTTCAACTCCTGTCGGGCGCACCAAAAAGGAAATCCCAAATTTAATTTGACATAAACGGTCATCAATGGGATAATTCGACCCATTTTCTTTTAACATGCCTGCTGAAACCCACACCGAAGTCGAAGACGCATCTGATGAGAATGAATTTCTCAAAATTGGATATGCCGGAATCCTGCATGAAAGATATCCTTTTCAACCTGTGGACAAAGCCTGTTATAACGAGGAGAACGCCTATGTAACAGCGCTGGAAAGGGAATATTTGGAAGTACCGCCGGAAATGGAATTTAGGCACTTGAAAAAGTGCATTGACCCAAAACACCACGAAAGATTAGCGATGATCTGGGATACTGTTGAAGAAAACTATTATGAATTAGACGAAGTTTGTAAGGATTTACATGATAAATGGACCAAAGATATTCCCCCGGGCGTAGACGAAAAATCCGGAATTATACTGGCTGAATCGGCTATCGAAATTCGCAGTGGCTTACAAAATGGTGTCCGGGCAATAATCTCAAAAGCGGATCAAGGAACACCATTAAGAAGATGGCAGCGTGAAGAAAAAGGCCTAAGAAGAATGGTCTATGAAAGAACCAAGATTTTCATTGTGTCTCTGCGTCTATACTACGAAATGCTGCTGGAAACATCTCCAACTCCGGACAAAACAATAGAAAAGGAATATGTACTCCCGCAAGATCATCACCTCCGCAACGAAATAGCCAACAGAAATCGCTATTTAAGATTAATTGACGCCACCCAAAGCGGCATATCTATCGGTAAAGCCGCTCATCACGGACAAACTGAAGGAGGACGAATGCGTAAAACTGAAAAAAAACCATACATTGTGCACGGAATAGACGTAACCCATGCTGCGATTTTGGATATTATTCCCCACACGCTTGAATCGGGACACGTATCCTGGGCGACACTGATCGGTCTGATCGGTCCTGTTCACGACATTATTGAAGATACAGATCTGTCACTGGAAGATTTAATAAACAATTACATAAAAAGACTGGTGGATTTCTATGATAGTAGCCTCGATCCTGTAATAAAGAGCGGCTTCTTAGATCTCCATCCTGAAAACACCCGCGACAAAATCAAAAAAAGGGTACTGAATTTAGTAAAAGATGGAATACTGAAAGATATAAAACAAATTATTCGCATTCTCAGTAACAACTGCGAGTTGTCCCATGATGAACGCATGAAAATGGCGAGAGAATGCCTGGCCGGCGAAGAAGTCACAAGAAAAGTTTTAAAAATTACCCATGCTGAATCAGCCAACTGGCGCCTGGGAGATATCACTACAACACCAACAAAAACCTTCACCGAATTTCCGGAAGAAGATGAAAGTGACAAAGGCAAGACTTCCGGATTCCTCATAAGACTCCACGGCCTCGCAAAATCCAGCAAAGCCAGACAACAAACTCTCTGCTTCAAACTGGAGGATCGCGCAAATAATATTCTGACTTTAGACAAGATGGATCCGGCAAAACAACGTCGGGCTCTGCGCTCCACCACTTCGAGAATCTTGGCCTGGGCAATGCTGGATCACGATAATACACAGTATCCTCTATACAATGCTCTTCCACGCTGTACAGATAACACTATACAAGCCTACCAAAATCTGGAAAGAAATCATCCCGTCCTAATGGAAGACACCGACCGGAAATATTTAACAAAATTAAGAGAATGGCAAACAGATGTCCACCGCTTTGAAGTTCCGGCTAAAGTTCAAGCGGTACTCGACGCAAATAGAACTTTATTGGCAAAAGAAGGTCTTAAAGCAAAAACACCAGCCATCTGAATTACCCTACCCCCTCAAATTTTTGACCGCTGACACCCTATCCCTCGCCCCAAAAATATAATTTCCGGCTATTAGAATGTCCGCGCCGGCCTCGACGCAAAATTTTCCCGTTTCCTCATTGATTCCACCGTCAATGGCAATATCCCCTTTGAAACCAAATTTGCGAAGTTGCTCAATTTTTTCCACCATTTTAGGCATAAAAGACTGTCCACCAAAGCCCGGCTCCACCGTCATAATTAAGACTTGATCCACATGGCTAAGCAATTTTTCCCCACCCAACATTTTCACCAAAGTCTTCACCGAAGTTTTAGGCTTTATCGAAACACCCGTCTTCACCCCCAATTTTTTAATCATTTTCAAAATATTCACCAGGCTATTTCTACCGGACTCCCCGCACGCCTCCGCATGCACAATAATCAAATCGCCGCCACATTTTACAAAATCCTCAATATACAGCCACGGCTTCTCGATCATAAGATGCACGTCAATCGGCAATTTTGTCTTCACCCATTTCAAAATCGGCGCCCCAAAGCTGATATTTGGCACGAAATGCCCATCCATCACGTCAAAATGAATCCTATCGGAATATGGCTCCACCTCGGCAATTTCCGCCGAAAGTTTACCAAAATCCGCCGACAAAATAGAAGGAGCTATTTGAACTTTTTTAGCCATAAATTACATTTCATTCATTTTTTGCACTCTGCGCACATGCCTCTCCTCCGCATCAAAAGAAGTCTGCAAAAATTTATCCGCCATTTTCACAATCATCTCCGGACTACTGATTTTAGCCCCCATGCAAAGCACATTCGCGTTGTTATGCTTGCGTGACATTTCCGCCATATTTTCATCGGTAACCATCGCCGCCCTGATATCACTCAATTTATTTGCCGCTATCGACATGCCGATACCGGTTCCACAAAGCAAAATCCCTAATGATCCCTCATGCTCCTTCACCTTCTCACCCACTTCTCTGGCGATATCGGGATAATCACAAGATTCTTCCGTAAAAGTTCCCAAATCAGTAACCGCCAAACCGGCATCCTGCAAATACTTCTGCAGCTTTTCTTTTTCCTTGAATCCCGCATGATCGCTGCCAAGAAAAATCAATTTTTTCTCCTTGTCTCCAAACATATTTGAATTGTTAATTGTCCATCGCCGTGGTCACCGACCTGGCCTCATGCACATTTTTAATAATCTTTGCCAAAAGTGGCGCTACCGACAAAACTTGTAATCCTCTAAATTTTTTCCTCTCTGCAATCGGAATTGAGTTGGAAACCACCACCTCTTTAAAACCCGCCTTCTTAAATCTTTCCGCGGCCGGATCAGAAAAAACCGCATGAGTAGCAGCCAAATAGATATCTTTATTGGCGTTCATCGCGCGCAAAGCACCCACCGCCGCCGTCACACTGCCTCCCGTATCAATCAGATCATCATAAATCAGGCAGGTTTTTCCCGCCACTTCTCCAACCACATGCATAATTTGCGCTTTGTTATGAGCCGGACGAGTTTTATGAATAATCGCCAATTCCGCCCCCACCAGATCCGCAAATTTCTTGGCATCTTTCGCTCCTCCGGCATCCGGAGAAACCACCACTAAATTTTTGATTTTTTTCTTATTAAAATAATCGGCGAAAAGTTTCTCTGTATTGACATTATCCACCGGAAAATTAAAGAACCCCTGCTCCTGATCACTATGCAATTTCATTGTAATCAAATGATCCGCCCCCGCCGTAGAAATAAGATCAGCAACAAGTTTTGCTGAAATTGGTTCGCGCGGCGTCGCCACGCGATCCTGACGGGCATAACCATAATGCGGCATCACCACATGAATTCTGCCGGCAAAAGACCTTTTCAAGGAATCCAGCATGATGAAAAGTTCCATCAAATCCTCATTCACATTCTCGCTACCGGTCTGCACCACAAACACATCCGTTCCACGCACTGTCTCCATCGGTTTCGCATAAATTTCCTTACAGGCAAAACGCGAAATCATCATCTCCGACAAAGGTAAACCCAGTGCTTTAGCTATCTCCTTAGCCAGTTGTGGATGGGAAGTACCGGAGAATATTTTGATTGGAAAGTCCGACATATGCACCATCCTATCACGGATTTTAGAAATTTTAAAATTATTTTAGTTTTAAAATTATTTTAGATTTATTTTAAGAAAATTTTAGATTTGCCTGCTAGATTTTATATGAAAATGCCAATAAGTCCCCCTATACTCTCTCCCTAAAATCCGTCATGACGTTTTCACTACAAACCTTAAATCAATGGATCAACTAAACATTATTACACCCATCAGCCATAACGACTTGTCAGGACGATTGCATGACAAATCACCAAGCACACATGCCAATCAACTGCTCCCAAATAATCACCTTTACCACTTGTCAGCACATTTGCATGACAAATCACGGAACACCAATACCCCAATTCTTGGCACCATAACAAGCAAACTCACCACTTGTCATGACGACCGCATGACAGATCACTAAACCAGACATACTCCCCCCGCCCCCCCAAGAAAAATCACGGAAACAATAAAATTTAACCAAATAATATATGGCACAAAATAAAAAAGTCGAAATCCGGATCGACGCAGAAACCAAAGCTCAAGTACAAAAAATTCTCAAAATAACCGGCATGAAAATGAGCGAAGCCATCAGGATTTATTTCAAAAAAATAATCATCACAAACAGTATACCTTTTGAAATAAAAACTCGTAGCATAAGCCCAATGGAATTTCCATCTGACAGATTGCTTTCATACGAAGAAATGATGAAATATTTGAATAGTTTACCCGATGTGGAGTGAACAAATCACACAGATCCCCATCTCTCACCCCACTCGCAAATACGCCGGCCCATACTCCAGGAGGAGCTGCTCCAGTTTTTCGACCAAAAATTCCAAATCCTCTACCTCACCCGCAACCCTTCCTCCCCCCTCCACCACCTTCATATTCGGCAAAACTTTCACCAACTCCATATCCACTTCTCCATCCCCGAGGCCAATAATCTTCACGTTTAAATTCGGCAAACAAATATCATTATAAACCTGATCGAAGGCCGTGCTCAAAAGAAATCTTGCGGTTCCCAAAACTATCGGTGTCTTACCGGCAATGGCAAATCCCGCCGCCGCCGAAATCATATTAGATTCCGCAAGCCCAAAGCCAAAATACCTCTCTCCAAAAAATTTAATAAATTCCTCGCTGACCGAATTTCTCACAGAACCGGTATCCAGTACCACCAGATTTTTAAAATTTTTACCTAATTTGAGTAATGTACTGCTCATGTATTTTTTTAAGTTTCGGAAGTATTACTGACATTTCACCATCACTGAGCGCCGCATTCTGATAATTTGGCTTCCTTTCGGCAAATTCCACCCCCTTACCCACAACTGTATGACACCAGACACAAACCGGCCGACGAGTCACCGTCGCAGCCCTCTGAACGGCATTCAAAATTTGATCGAAATTATGGCCATCGGTAACCTGGATTACCTGCCAGCCAAAAGAATCAAATTTACTCTGTAAATTTTCCACTGTAAGCAGATGTCCCGACTGCACCTTGTTATTATCCACAAAAGCCACCAGATTATTCAAATTATACTTAGCCGCCATCATCGCCGCCTCCCACACTTGCCCGTTCACCAATTCTCCATCTCCCAAAATCGCAAAAACATTTTGGTTTTGCTTACCTGTCACAGCCCCCTTGTTCATCCTTAATGCCAATGCCAATCCCAGCGCCACAGAAAGGCCATGACCATAAGAAAGCATTGAAGCACTTATTCCCGGCACTTTAGACGAAGGTCTATTCTTCAACATCGCGCCTGGTTTGCCCAAAAACCCCAACTCGGATCTATCAAAAAACCCCAAATCCGCCAAAATCGCATATTGCACCGGCACCGCATGTCCCTTCGATAAAATCAGGTAGTCCTGATTTTTTGCCCCGGGGATTTTCGGATCGTATCGCATTACCGGTTTATCACCGAAAAGTCGGCCATAATAAAGTGCCACCAAAATCTCCACCACCGACATGCAGCTACCCACATAACCTTGACCGCTTTTATAAAGCGCCTCAAGCGTATCAAGCCTGATCTGCGCCGCTTTTTGCTCCAAATCGCGTAAATCCATTTGAAATTTATTAATCATTGCGCTCTCTCGTCCTCAGCATACACATGAACATATTCCGACTTATCGTAGGCAAATAATTCATCTTCATTGAAAAATCTTTTCACTTCCTTTTTGGCATTTTCCGCCGTGTCGGAAGCATGAATTACATTACAAGCCACACTCATGGCAAAATCTCCACGAATCGAGCCCGCTTCAGCCTCACGCGCCTTGGTGATACCGGTAATTTTTCTTACGGTATCGACAACAGCAAGCCCTTCCCAACACATCGCCACCACCGGCGTACTCTGCATAAATTTCGCCACACCGGGAAAAAACGGTTTATCGGCAATATGCGCATAATGCTCGCGCAAAATAGCTTCGCTCAGGGAAATCATTTTTATCGCCACCAACTTAAGACCCTTTCTCTCAAAACGGGTAGTAATCTCGCCCACCAAACCGCGCTGAATCGCATCCGGCTTAATCAAAATCAAAGTTTGTTCATGAACTGAAGACATAATAAAAAAGTTAATAAAATACGGAAAAAAGCAGAGCCATTCTAGCCGATGCACTAAAGTGAAACAAGTTGAATTAAGTAGCTGGCACGCATCAAACTGCCACTGATTACGACTCCACCGGAGCTTCAAACTTCACCTTACCTTTGAACAAAGTCCCTTCCGGCAAATTTCCAAGTATTTTAAGTGTTCCTGTAAAACTTTTTACTTCAAGGGCTGAACCTCCCGGCCCGCCATTAATTCTTGGCCTTTCAAACTCACCTTTTGGCAAAATCATCTCTGACCCTTCAGCCAAAACGACTGTTAAACCATTCTCTCCGGTAGGATAAGGTTGACTTAATTTAAATGAATCCTTCGGAATTTTCGATGAATCTTTAAGTATCGCATCAAATTCTTCTCTGGTAAAAGCTTTTTCCACCTCAGCAACCTCCGCCTTAATCTCTGATGGCAATTGCTCGGCCATTTTCTTCAAGTTCAATGGTGAAGATGCACCCAATGTCTTTAGCTGATTAACCAGTGGAACAAATTGAGGAGGCAATCCGGCGATTACTTCCTCAACACCAGCTGTACCACCATCAATCATCGCTCCACCACCAAAAAAATATATAAACAATTTCGCAATGATATTATTATTATCGCCCTTGAGTACCTCGGCATAGGCTTCATCTTCGCGCAATTTTCTTGAGGTGTCTGTTTCTCCTTCAGGACCTTTTGCTACTTCCACTATTCCCAATAATCCCAAAAACTTTCCGGCAAAAGAAGTTTTAAACTTCCTGGCGCGTACTATACGCTTGTCATGAGCCATCTTAGTCTCCTCTGCCACCCCCTTTGAAACACTGCTAGTCTTATCATACTTATCATATTCATCCTTAAAAGCCGGATCGGTAGAATTAATTTCTGAAACTAAATTATCCTTATCAAAAGATAACTGATATTGCATTGGATAAGACCTATTTTGCGCATCCTGCTTAATAAACTCAGCAAGTTTCAAATCTTTAAACTTTTTTTTCAAAGACTGCTTGGCCGAAACCGCATACATGCTAGACAAAAGGTCTGAAACATTCTGCGCAGTAATATTACTTTTGACAAAAGGTGAGATATACTCTATCAAAGCACGAATCTGAACATCTTTAACTGGATCCATAAATAAGGCCAACAATTTCGTTTTAATTTCCCCACGAGCCACTTCATAAAATTGATCGCTGTCAAAATTTTTGTCTAATTTGAAATCTCCCTTTAACTGTTGATCTTTTAAGATTGTTTTCAATACCTCCGTTACGTCTTGGAAATGTAAACCCATTGCTAATTTTAAAGCCTCGAGTTCCAACCCAGTTTTAAACTCAATTTTTTGCTGTTGAGAACCAGCTACAACTTCTGCCTGACCTTCTGCCTGATCCACCCCTCCTACAGGCTCTGGAAGCTCACCTACAAGCGTAATTTCATTAAAAGGCGTAGCTCTAGCTTGCCTTAATTTAAAAGCCTCTACGTAATCCATTGAAGACCCCACCACTTTAGCATTAGTATAAACGTGCTTAACCGGATCATAAGTACTTCCATCCTCATTTTTAAAACCATCACTCTTGAACTTTTGGAAGTCAGCATCTGTAGGACTAGCCGCCTGAGACTGAACAGATTCAGACTTCCCCAGCTTATCACCACCCCCCCACGCCAACCTACCCTCCTTAAAACTTATTTTCATAAATTTGTATTTTTATTTTTCATATAATTATACCAAAAAACTGGCCAAAGCTCAATACTTCAACAACTGCAAAAACCTCTGCTCATCATTATACGGGCCAATCACCGCCACGCACATCCGTTCCTCCCTCAATAAATCCTTGGACACCCTGCTGATATCCTCCACCGTCACCTTATCAATCATTTTCATGATTTCTTCCGGATCTTTGGCCGCATTATGCAATAGCTCATATTTGGCCAGCATATGAGCGAATTCTTCACAATCTTCCAGGCTCAAAACCATTTTTCCTTTCAGATAAGCTTTCGCTTTTTTCAATTCCGCCGCCGGCACATCTTCGTCGCGCACTTTCTTATACTCCGCGATAATCCCGGTAATTGCCTCATCAATTCTCGTCAAATCCACTCCGGCATTCGTGACTATCACGCCACCATCCATATAATTATCAGTTGAAGTATGAATGTAATAAGATAAACCTTTGGCTTCACGAACACCCAGGAACATCCTGCTGCTCATATTGCCGCCCAGAATAACCGCCAAAAGTTTCAAAGCCCAATGATCCTTGTGCCCTTCGGAATAACCCGGAAAACCGACAGCGATATGCGCCTGTTCCGTCTTTTTTTCTTTCAAATAAATTCTGCCGCCATCTTTATTCTCAATAGGCTTAAAATTATAGGCTTTCTCACCGGTTTCCATATCAAAATATTTCGTCACCAAATCAACCACTTTTTTGTGATCCACGTTACCGCCAACGGCAATTACGGTATTATCAGGGGTATAAAGCAGCTTCTTGTATTTCACAAAATCATCATGATTTACTGATTTAATCAACTCTTTTGTGCCAATCTGATCCCAGCCCAAGGGCTGATCGCCAAAAATCAAAGCCTCGAAATTCCAGCCAATCTGATACATTGGCGTGTCCTGGTACATATTGTATTCTTCCAAAATCACTCCGCGTTCTTTTTCAATTTCTTCCTGTTTAAATTTGGAATTAATCAACATGTCTGAAAGCACATCGCAAGCCACTTCCAAATTCTCGCCGGCAACTTTCACATAATAACCGGCATATTCCTTGCCGGTAAAAGCATTGAACTCTCCTCCCACGGAATCAATCGCCTCGGAAACTTCTTTGGTATCCTTGAATCTTTCCGCGCCCTTAAAGAACATGTGCTCCAAAAAGTGCGAAATTCCACGAAGCTCTTGATGCTCATAACGACTTCCGGCTCCGACAAGCACTAAAACCGTCACCGCCTTTGTGCCCTCAAGCTTCTCCGTAACCAATCTAAGCCCACTTTGAAATGTCGTCTTTCTAAACATACGCGCCCGATTATACCACAAAAAGAAAAATGGCAAAGTGAGTGTCAAAAAAATAAAAGTTTTGGTATCATCACGACACCCTATCTCCACCGACTAATGCGCTATCTACGCAGCCTCAAACCAAAAGAAGTATTCAACAAAATGACTATTTATATAGTCGGCAGCGTATTAATAACTCTGCTTATAATAATTCGCCTCTTTCAATTACAGGTTCTTTCTCATGATTATTATCAAAACCTGGCCATGCTGGAACAATCCGGCTTCATAGATTTACCGGCTCAAAGAGGCAGTATTATTATCAAAGACCATCATTCCGGTGAAGAATTCGCCATTGCCACCAACACCAGCATGAAACTGGTTTACGCCGATCCGACATTGATTAAGGATCCGGCTTATATTGCGAATAAAATAGCGCCGCTTATTTTCAGTCTTGCGGATGAACGCAAAGCCGACAACACCAGAATCGAAAAACTGGCAAAAAATCTTCCGGCGGATATCACGGAAGAAGAAAAGCAAAAATTGCTCACGCCACCCACTGACACCGAGCTCGAAACTAAGTTCAAAGAAAATCTAATCAAAAAAATCAGCGAAAAAAAACGTAGCGACATTACCCTGGCCAATGAGCTTGAAGACAGCATTTTAAACCAAGTAAAAGCCCTAAATCTCTCAGGCATCGAAGTAATCGGCAAAAGTGTTCATGCTTACCCGACTCAAATCTCATCCACTCCGACTAGCGCCGCAGCCCTGACCAAACTCCTCGCCATCCCTACAAAAAAACTCGAAACCGTCCTCAAGGGTGAAAACCGCTATGTAGTATTGAAGAGAAAACTCGATCCGAAAATTTCCGACAAAATTACGGAAATCATGAAGGCCGATAAGGAGAAACTTTTCACCGGCCTCGGCATGAAAGAAGAATTTTTTCGCTATTATCCGGAAGGCAGTCTGGCAGCCAATGTCATCGGTTATATTGATAATCAAAACATCGGCCAATACGGACTCGAAAGCAGTTTCAATACCGAATTGCAAGGCACTCATGGCAAGCTGCAAACAAAAAAAGACTCCATTGGTCGCCAAATTACGGTTGGTGAAAGCACCTTTTTGACACCGGTGGATGGTGACAACATTGTCCTCACTATCGATCGTTCCATACAGCTCGAAGTCGAAAAAATTCTGGAGGAAGATTTAAGAAATTTTCGAGCGGACAGCGGCCAGGTTCTCATCATGAATCCGCAGACAGGGGCAATTATCGCTATGGCCAACGCCCCAAGTTTCGATCCCAATCGCTACGGCGATGTCTTTAAAAAAGTAGAAATCACTCTTAATCCTGAAGAAATAAAAAAACTTTATCCCACCAAAGACAAAGGTGTTTATAATTTTTACGTTAATGACGTAACTCTGGATTATTATCCGGTATTTGAAGAAAAAGATGAAAAAGGCAATCCCCATTATTATCGCTATGAAAATTTTCGCGGCCCTGAAGTTTATCACAACAAAATTGTTTCCTGGCCTTACGAACCAGGCTCCGTCTTCAAACCAATTATCATGGCTTCCGCCTTCGATGACGGCGATGTTACGCCAAATACTACTTATGTTGATGATGGCCCCGTTGGCGTAGACTGGAATGTTTACAGTAAAAAATTCGACTTCTTCATTAAGAATTCCACCCACAAATATTGGGGCTTAATCAATATGCAAACCGTCATCGCCAAATCTCTCAATACAGGCATGACTTTCGTCTCCAAAAAAATGGGCGCTTCCCTTTTTTACAGCTATCTGAAAAAATTTGGTTTCCTCGATCGCACGGAAATAGAATTTGACAATGAAACTGTTGGCAAAATCGCCTACTATGACAATTGGACCGAATCGGAATTGGCCACCCATGCCTTCGGCCAAGGCCTAACCGTCACCATGATGCAACTTGGAGCCGCTTATTCGGCTTTGGCAAATGGCGGAATCTTGATGCAGCCTTACATCGTAGATGAAATCCGCTTTCCGGAAGGCAAAGTAACAAAAACAGAGCCTCGTGAAGTTCGCCGCGTAATTTCCGAAGATTCCGCCTCAAAAATTTCCTCAATCATGGTCTACACTGTAGATAATGGTGAAGGCCAAGGCGGCAAAGTCGCTGGTCACGCCATAGCCGGGAAAACCGGCACCGCCCAAACTTATAAACACGGCCAAGCACTGAGCGGGTTAGGCACTACTATAGCCAGTTTTTCGGGCTATGCTCCGGTAAAAGATCCGCAATTTGTAGTTATTATTAAATATGATCATCCCAGAAGCAGCGAATGGGGCTCCAGCACCTCCGCCCTAACCTTCAATCGCATCGCCACCTTCCTTTTCGACTACTACAATATTCCTCCGGATCGACAAACAAGCAGGTAGCATTGCTCGAAACTTCCAGAAATGGTATAATAACAAGATTTATTATGCCCTTTTAGACAAAAATGCTCGTCCAACAAAAACAAAAAAATCCATACAAAAATCACCTATTTCAAGAAACCTTTCTCTTGAATCTCCATGACTCGGAAGGATTCCTGGACAAGTCTAAAATTGCCCTGGATCCAACCCTTCCCAAAGCCGAAAGTTATGAAAAGTCTCTTCATAATAGTCCCACCTCGAGCCAATGGAACGCCGAACAAATAGAAAAAGCCCGAGCCGTTTCCTTTCCCATCAAAGGAGTGATGGATACAACCAGAGATAAACTCAAAAACGTTTTTTGGGAAACACCAAAAGAATGGTCTAAATCTCTGGCTAGCATGCTTGCCAAACCGGTTTTATTGGTACCGGCCTGGATTTGGGGAAAAACCACCCAACTACCGGCAGCACTTACCAAACTCGTCACTAGCGGTATACTGGTAGCCAATGCCGAATTTTGGCAATTCCTGGATCAACCGGCAAAATTATTGGTAAAAGCGGAAGAAAAACTCCAGGCCAAAATAGGTGCTGGTGGTAGTAGCCACGGAGGCCTCACTCCCGCCCACGCCGGCGGTCACTAAAAAGCGGCATGAACCCATTGGATCCACGCCGCCTCCATTAAAATTCACGCTCACCTATTCCCCCAACTTCACGCTCCCCGTTTCCAGCAAATCACTCAAATTATTAGCCCTCACCATGGACTGGGAAACCGTATATAAATATTCTCCGATATAAAGTGCCCTTTGGATATCACTGTTGCCACTCCAGTAATAACCGGCCTTATCCTTCACTTCATTCTCGGTATAATGACTGATCTTTCCTCGCAGTTCAAAGCCTTTATCCAGACTCACGTTATACACATAAGCTCCCTGGAAAATCGGACTGCCATAAGTTGATTTTGAAACCTGCGGATCGTCCTTTTGGGCCTGAGAAACTTCCGCCACGGTCACCGGCAAAACCATCAAGCCCTTATTTTTATCGAACAATAAAGCTTTATGGTCATTTAATACTGGCGTATCCGTTCCCCTATCGCCGATTTCCACTTTAAACATTTCCACCGGATTCGTCACATCGGTCACGTCGAACATCGCGATCTTCACGCCCTGATACCAGGCGAAATCCAGCTGCCTTTGTTCGGTTTCATCAGTACTCGCGTCCAGCGCATTCTTGCCGAAACCAATAATATGATTTTCATCATAAGGATGGAGATAATCGCTAAATCCCGGAATCTTCAATTTGCCCAAAATTCTCGGATTCACCGCGTCTGACAAATCTATCACAAAGAACGGATCGACCTTCTTAAAAGTCACCATATAAACCCTATCTCCCACAAATCTTGTGGAATAAATTTCTTCGCCCGGAGCAATGCCATCTACTTTTCCCAGCATCTTCAAGTCCTCATCCAAGGTATAAACCCCGCTTGTTGCCTTTTTCACGGTGTCCCAAGCATGACCTATCGTCGTCGCGATACGGAAATTGTCTTTATATTCATCCATCGAAAATTGATTGATGATATGACCGGATACATCATTTTTACCCAGATAATTAATATTTTCTTTACTCAAGCTAAATTTATGAACCGTGGTCTGTTCCTCCGGCTGATTATCATAATCAAGGTGAAACCATGGATACTTCGTTTCGGCCACATATAGATTTTTTGGTGAAGCGTAAATACTTCCGGTAGAACCGATAACCACTCTATCGACAGGCGCCAAGGTCTTATCGGCAATGGAAACTCCGGATACCACAATGTAATTGGTACTCTGAGAACCCGGCAAATACATAATATCATCGCAGCCGGCCATAGTTTCGACCTTTCCTACACTGGAATCCTTATACAAAGGGACGATATCATGTTCACTCCAATCAATTGGTAAAACATATCTATACTCCGGCTTATTCATGACCAGATAAACCATATCGCCAATTTTCCGGGAAGAAGTGTAATTCCCTTCATACGACAAATCTCTAAATTTTTTGATTGCAGAATGATCACTCACGTCAAAAATATACATCTTTGTCATGCCGCCGTAATAATATTCACCGGCGATTATCGGCATCTTGCCGGACTTTTCACTCACATACGGTTGATTCCATAAAGAATCGTAAGCCGTACCAATCACAACTAATTTATTTCCATCGACATACATATCGCTCGGATAAAAATCCTTGCGATCAAACTGCACCCTGCTTAATTCCTTCATCTCCGCAGCGGGATAAGCCTGCACTACTCTGACCGTATTACCCTTAACCAAATAAATATATTTTCCATCATTTTTCACAATATCCGCCTCATCCACGCCCGCCACCTGAATATTTGTAGTGGAATACTCTTCGACCGTAACTGCAGCACCAGCCGTAGCAGATTCATCTGCCGCCGCATCCATGGGAGCCGACATGGTTTCGAATGTTTTCATTTCGCGATAATTCGGCTTGGAATTCTCTTGTAAATAATCTTTCAAATCCACGCAGGAGCTGAATTTTTGCAATTTACCGCCGGTCCCGGCTGCCATAGTCCTTCTTTTCAAAGTGTCATAACCAATGGCTTGCACATAGGAAGGACTTTCTTTAACCCGCCAAACCATCTCCGCCATCTGCCCACGAGTCACATTATAGCCAAAAGTAGCTATATCATCGGGAATTGCCTCTTTCTTTTCCAAAGCATTAACGTATCCTTTATACCAGGCATCACCCGCTTCCTCCCCTACCCCATCCTCCATTTTCACTCCCAAGGTATTCACGATAATTTTGGCGGCCTCGGCAAAACTAATAGGCTGTTCCGGCTTGAACATTCCACCATCATAACCCTTAACCAATTTCAATTTGGTAGCGGCACAAACGTATCCGGAATACCACGCCTCCTTCACATCTTTGTAGCAATCCTTCCCTTCGGGTTTTTTACCGGAAGCCTCCATCACAATTTTCAAGAATTCCGCACGATTAATCTTGCTTTTGGGCTTATAAGAACCATCGTCGTATCCCCTCACTACTTTTTGATCTTTCAAATACTGTATAGCCTTAAAATTTGTGGCGGAGTCATCCACATCGTTAAAAACTTTGCCGTCGTCGGCAAATGATACATTTGGCAAAAGCCCCAGCGTAAAAGCCATAGTCATGAATAAGGAAAACATTCGACGCAATTTAATTTTTTTAGACATAAATATTGATTAAATGATAAAACTACTAATTTATAGCATCACAAGAGTGAAAACGAAACTCCACCAATTCTATTACAACTAAACATCATCATTGACACAAAAAGCCGTTTCGGATAGATTCTAAGCCCAAATTATACTAAATCAGTATGAATACTAATTGTGGACATATAACCAAGCAACGTAGCGGCGCCCTCCATCTCACTCAGAAGGTAGATTACGGGAT
>CAYZOB010000046.1:0-21377 GCA_964480115.1 uncultured Candidatus Peribacteria bacterium | reverse complement strand
CTTGATGTGCATCAATCCGGCAAGCTCAAAAGTTCCTGGAGCGATATCAATCCTATAATGTTCTTGAGTCAAAGTTTCAGCTCTGTGCTGCACAACAGGCGGCTCATTGACCCAAAACATTACCAAAGGATCAAAACCCTTAACCAGCCTACCATTTTCACGCCAAAGCTTGGTAATGTGACCAATGCACTTGTGATGCGTAGCACCCTTCGCGGAAACCTTTAAACGAATCCAATAACAGGGCGGATCATATTCCTGAGTGATTTTATCAAAAGTTCGATTACCGAATTTAAAGTATTTCGCACTGCAATTAATCCGAAGAGACATGTTTATAGTTAAATTAGTTGCATGATAAGTAGAAATTCGCATAGAATCAAGCTACAATACAAGCACATATCCCCTCACCCAAAATTCTATGGCTCACGGTCGTGAACAACGCTCTCAGAAAGAAGACAGAAAGAAACCACAGAAAAGTCTTAAAGAAAAACGCGAAGAAAAAAGAAAAAAAGAATCGAATCGCTAAAACAACATGCTCAAAGAATTTAAAGATTTTGCCATCAAAGGCAATGTGGTCGACATGGCCGTCGGGATCATTATTGGCACCGCCTTTGGCAAAATCGTTACGTCATTGGTCACCGATATCGTCATGCCACCAATCGGCTGGCTGAGTGGCGGCGTAGACTTTTCAAATCTAAAATTTACCCTCAAGGAAGCCGTCGGCACAAAAGAAGCCGTATCTATAAATTATGGAAATTTTCTCGATACTACTCTGAATTTCATCATTATAGCTTTCTCCATTTTCTTCGTAATCAAACAAATGAATCGGTTACGTGACAAATTTCACCTAAGCAAGAAAGAAATTCCTGAAAAACAGGAAGAAATCTCCGGCAAACACAAAGAGCTAATCAAACAAACCAAACTCCTAGAAGAAATCCGCGACAAGCTAAAAAAATAAACCATGTCCTCCTGCTTACATTGCCACGCAAACTTTACAATTACGGCTGAGGATAAAAAACTGCTGGATGAAGTAAGTCCGGTCTTTAATAATAAGAAATATCTTATCCCAGAGCCAACATTTTGCCCTGACTGTCGTGCGCAGCGCCGCATGTCCTGGCGTAACGAGCGTCACTTTCATAAAAGGAAATGTGACAAGTGCCAAAAGCCAATTCTCTCAATGTACAAGGCGGACACGCCTTTTCCCGTCTATTGCCTGGATTGCTGGTGGAGTGATAATTGGGAACCCATGCGCGAAGGACGCTCATTCGATTTCACCCGCCCATTCTTTGAACAATTTTTCGAACTGCGCGACAAAACCCCTCATTTTGCGCTCGCAAATCTGAAAAGCACCATGGAAAATGCCGACTTCTGCAACCATGCCGGCTATTTAAAAAATTGCTATCTGATTGTTAATTCCGATCAATCCGAACAATGCATGTATGGCAAAGGCATCAATCGCTGCTTCAATTGCCTCGACTCTTTCAAAATCTACGATTGCCAAGCCTGCTATGAGTGCATTAATTGCAACAATTGCGCTTTTTCAACTTTTCTCGTTGACTCCTACACCTGTGATTCCTGCCACTTTTCCGCAAATCTCATGGGCTGCAAAAACTGTTTTGGCTGCGTAAATCTGCGCAATAAAGAATACCATTTTTTGAATAAGCCCCATTCAAAAGAGGAGTATGAGCAAAAAGTAAGCGAAATCAAAAAGAATCGTTCACTTTCAGAGCTCTGGAATCAATTTCAGGAATTCCGCAACAAGCTGCCATTCAAAGCCATGCAGGAAAAGAATACCGAAAATTGCACAGGAGAATATCTGGTAAATTCCAAAAACTGCTCACATTGTTTTGATGCTGAATACTTGGAAGAATGCCGCTATTGTAACGATTTAAAAAAAAGCGATAAGGTGAGCTACAAAAACATGGATATTTCCTATTTTGGCATGGGTGTTGATTATTCCTACGAGTGTTCCGTTGCCGGCTACAACGCCAATCACACTCTTTTCTGCGAAAATGTTTGGGAGTGTAATGACGTTCTTTACTCTCAACTCTGCGTGAATAATTGCCATGATCTTTTTGGCTGCATAGGGCTAAAACATGCGCAATATTGCATTCTAAATAAACAATACTCAAAGGCGGAATATGAAAAATCAGCTGCACGAATTATCGACCACATGAATAAAACCAAGGAATACGGCGAATTTTTTGCCACCAAAGATTCCGGCTTCGGATACAACGAAACTACCTCCTTCGAATATTTTTCGCTTAGTGAAAATGAAGTAATTAAAAATAATTGGCATTGGCAGGAAGAACCAGAACTCGATACCTCCACCCCGGCTCAAAAAATCCTCGCCAAAGATCTGCCAAGAAATATCGCAGACATTAACGACGACATTCTAAATTGCGCCATAGTCTGCGCTGA
Source organism: uncultured Candidatus Peribacteria bacterium (assembly GCA_964480115.1). Taxonomy (GTDB): domain Bacteria; phylum Patescibacteriota; class Gracilibacteria; order UBA1369; family LOWO2-01-FULL-3; genus JACRIB01. Next base: position 18,959 of record CAYZOB010000046.1, on the reverse strand, counting down.
ATCCGGCCGCCCTTTCAAAATCCAAGCAGCGGAACTGAATTTTTACCGCCAAATGAATCTACCCGTTCCTCAGTTTCATCCGGACATAAGGCATCTACACCGCCTCACTCTCCGCCGTCCACGCAAACTTTATGATCGCAATTGCAGCAATTGTAGTGAAAAAATAACCAGCAGTTTTGCCCCAGACGGAAAAGCAAAAGTTTATTGTGAAAAATGTTATCAGAAAACAGTTTATTAAAACGTGAGATGCAAAAACAACAAGAAAAAATCGGCGTCATGCTTGCACTCGTAGCAGCCTCTATTCACGGCCTGGCTCCATTGATTATTAACCAAGCCGGCAAGCTTATTCCACCACTTACATTCGCGGCTATCACTACATTAATCGGCTCAGTTTTTTGCTTTTTCTGCGCTGCCTGGGAAGGAAAACTACATGAATTAAAAATTAAAAAAGCCTATCCCCTACTACTTCTTGTCAGCCTTTTTATCGTAATAATCCCACATATCCTGTTTTTTGTCGGTGCCAGCAAAACTTCCGGCATCAATACTTCACTACTGGGACTATCCGAGATAGTTTTTCTATTAATTTTTGCCCCCTTTATTGGCGAGAAAAACACTTTAGAAAAGCTAATTGGCGCGATCTCTATCCTAATTGGCGGAATTTTCATTCTATACAAAAACCATTTCACCCTTAATCTCGGCGACGTTTTCATTATTTTCAGCACCGCCTTTTATCCGATCGGCAATTTTTATGCCAAAAAAGCTTTTAACATTGTTTCTCCATCAATAGTCCTTTTTACCCGTTTTTTCATTGGTGGGATTTGCATTTTTATCATTTCACTAATCATCGAACCAGATGCCAATATTCCAAGTATAATGACCAACAACATTGTCACTATAACCTTCACCGGTCTCATTTTCCTCGGCATCGGCAAAACCATTTGGTACATGGGTTTTAAGCGTCTGGACATATCTAAAGCCATTTCGCTGATCATGACCGCACCACTCTTCAGCATGATTTTCCTCTTAATAATATATCAAGAAAAACTCTCCATCCAGCAATGGATCGGCGTCGCCATAATGTGCACAGGCATGTTTTTTTCTGTAAAAAGAAAATCGGTAGAGATGAGCGAAACTAAATATGCAAAGACCCTATAGCAAAAGCATAGTAGCCATGAGCCTAAATCTTGGGGACACTCCTAATTCTTTAATTTGGCCTTATATTTCTCCCTCAATTTCGTAAGCTTTGGTGAAATCACCACCTGGCAATACGGCGCGTCAATATTGCGCGCAAAATAATTCTTATGATAATCCTCCGCTTCATAAAATTTATCCAAAAGCTTAATTTCAGTGACGATCGGATCCTTAAACTCACCGGAAACACCCAATTCCTTAATCAATTCTGCCGCAACCACCCGCTGTTCCTCCACCGTATACAAAATTATCGAACGGTACTGCGTACCGGTATCTCCACCCTGCCGATTCATTGTCGTAGGATTGTGCGTATGAAAAAACACATCCAAAAGATCGCGATAAGGTATCACCTCAGGATCAAAGTCAATTTTAATCACCTCGGCATGGCCGGTATTTCCCATTGAAACATTATCATAATCGGGATTTTCCTTTTCCCCACCGGCATAACCGGGGACTACAGAAATCACCCCATTCAACATCGAAAAAATAGCTTCCGTACACCAGAAACATCCTCCACCAAATACTGCAATTTCCGTTTTCATACATTATTTTTTAGGAATGAATTTAAGCGAAAGCGAATTCACGCAATGGCGCGTATCTTTTTCGGTAAATTTTTCACCAACAAAAACATGTCCGAGATGCCCGCCACAACTCATACAGGTAATTTCCGTGCGCAGACCATCCGCATCGACAGTTTTTTTCACCGCACCCGCGATTTCCTGATCAAAACTCGGCCACCCGCAATCGGAATGGAATTTACTATCAGAGATATACAAAGGCGCATCACAGCGTCTGCAAGTATAAGTCCCCTCACGAAAAGTATCCGTATATTCTCCCGTAAAAGGTCTTTCTGTACCTTTATCGGCAATTACACTTTCTTCCTCTGGTGTAAGATCGTTAAATTTCATAACAAAAAAATTATAACAAAATTTTTACCCAAAGGTAAACGCAAAAAGCTCGGCATTGTCATCCAGAAATTCCAATTTCAAAAGATGCCTTTCCGCCTTTGCCGTTTCAACCAACCTATATAAACGATCTTGATCCACGGTTACAAGTCCATTTTTCACATCAGCGCCGGCGCTATCGGCAGCAATTAATTTACCATCAAGATACACCTTCACCACCGCCCGCTTATTCAAGCCGGCAGGAGCCATAACCAAATAATTGCCCTTTGCCTTGAAATCAAAAGTTAAAATTGCCCCCTTTCTCGGTTTTGCAATCTGTTCACCAAGATTCCAGGAACCACTATAGGCAAACTGATTAGCATCCAGCTTGTTTGGCAAGGAATAAACACTTTCAACATTCTCTTTTATTTTCTCCGGCGAAGCAAAATTGGCAATTCTCCCATAACCCAAATAAGTTTCCGGAGTACCCGATTCAACCGAATAAGTTTTATTTTCCACTTTCATCTCATCCACCTTCGCCCCACTCTCTTTAAGCAACTGCTGAATAAGTAGCTCAGATTCATCATAATCTCCCTCTCCAAAATGAGTATTACGAATTCTTCCATCCTTATCAATAAAATATTTTGCCGGCCAATAATGATTGTCATAAGCTGTCCAAGTCGCATAGTCATTATCCTGCATGATCGCATATTTCAGGCCAAAATCTTTAATTGCCTGCGCCACATTTCTCGGATTTTTTTCGAATTCAAATTCCGGCGTATGCACCCCGATTATCACCAAACCCTTATCCGCATATTTCTCATGCCAAGATTCAAGATACGGCAAAGTGCGAATGCAATTTATACAAGTGTAAGTCCAAAAATCTACCAGCACTACTTTTCCCCTTAAATCAGAAAGATTGTAAAGCGGCCTACCATCAGGCAAATTAAACCATTCACCACCGGGAATAAGCTCCGGAGCTTCAGGATATTTCTGAAAATCGACGACTGAAGGATTCGGCATTTCCTTTCCTCCTCGCAGCTTAGTTAATTCCTTTTCAACCAAATCATTAGTTTCCAACTTGGTTAAACCAACACCATGTCCGGGAAATTTTTGTAAAATATAACTCTGAAATTTACGATCCAAATTTGTTGCTATGGCCAAAGCGGTAATAATCATCAAAACTCCAAAAGCCTTCTGAATATTCGCGGAATTTCTGACTAACCATGGCGCTCTTTGCAAAAGCTGCCGACCTCCATAAGTAATCAACAACATGGGAATTCCACTACCCAAAGAATAGGCCAGCGTGATAAAAATCGCCGCAAAACCAACTGTACTAGTCGCGGCCAAAGCAATAACAGAAGCTAAAATAGGCCCGACACACGGCGTCCAGATCAGACCCAGGCTAAATCCTAAAAATATCCCACCGGAAAATCCGGAGCCCTGATTCCTGGTAGCGGCTGCACCGGCAATTTTCAGAAAAAACTGCTCCATCCAAAACTGGAATTTCGGCACAATCAAGGCTAAACCAAAACCAAGAATAATCACGATTGAAGCCAGCCGCAAAATATCCGGTGACACACCTGTCAACTTCACAATCGCCGTCAAAGCCAAAGTGAAAAAAGTAAAACTCGTCACAAATCCCAGCACAATGCCAAGCGGCCGTCGCTTCCCGCCGGTCAAACTGCCGGACAACACCAGTGGCAAAACCGGCAAGATGCATGGAGATAAAATCGTTACGATACCGGCCAGAAAAGCAAAGACAATTAGAATAAACATGTGTATGTTGTTAAAAAAAATTAATCATTTTCTGTAAAAATATCCGTGCTGCGCAAAAATTTTCGCACCGCCGCCCAAAAAGGCAAAATCGACAAAGCATATTTCAAATAAACCAGTCGGCGAATCACCCACACCCAATATCCACGAAAAATCCTCTCGCCGGATTTCCAAATCGCATATTTACCACCAATCGGCACAATCATCTGGACTTCAACAGGCACAAAATTCCTCATCTCCCTGCCATTAATCAAAGAAAAAACATTCTCCGCCAAAACACCGGCTTCTTGCACCGCAATAGAACCAAGCATCGGCAAACGCCCCCCGTGACCTTCCGGATCAATAAAAAATGCATTATCACCGGCCGCAAAAATATTTCTATTCTTACTGGACTGCAAAAATGGATTAACCAAAATAGCCCCACCATACTTTTTTTCACCCAAACCGGCCGCCACAACCGGATTCACCATCACACCACCGGTCCAAACTAAAATATCATAAAACTTTTTCTTCAATTTTCCATCGACCGACTTCAAAACAAGTTCTTTTTTCTCAACTTTTTGGATCAAATTTTGCAAATAAACTTTTATTCCCAATTTCTGCAATCGCGCTAAGACTAAAGCAGCCCCCCTGCCATCCATCCCCAACAATTTATCCGTTCCTTCAACCAACTCAACATTAACTTTCCTCAAATCATAAGCATATTTCTTGCATAATTTTTTCAGCGCACCAATCAATTCCGCCGCCATTTCCACGCCCGTAGCCCCGCCGCCGCCAATAACGATATTAACCGTTCGTGAAATCTTTTTTCTCCATAATTCCTGGAAAAAACCATCCAAGTGACAATTAAATTTCAGTGCATCCTGCACCGTTTTCATCGGCATGGCATATTCACGCAGACCGGGAATATTAAAATAATTAGTCTCACTGCCCATAACCACAATTAAATAATCATAACTCAATTCGCCACTATTTTTTAAATGCACCACGCGCTTGATATCATCAATACCCATCACCTCATCCTGAAGAAAACTGGTATCTTTCCGGGACTTCGTGGCTCTCGGACCAAACAATTTGTACATCGGCGTTACCACGGTCTCTTTCAATTGCAACATACACTTATCACTGATTTTTTTATTAAAAGCCGTAGCAACTTCAAATAAATCAGCCCGAAATAAATGACCTGACTCCTTGTCCACCAAAATAATTTGATGCCTCAAACCAGCCTTGGCAAATTTACCCGCCAAATCCTGCGCAGCACGAATACCCGCAAACCCACCACCCAAGATAACAATCTTTTTTCCAGCCATTTAGATTTTTTAAAATTTCAATTTATCAACATCCTCCGGATCATTTCCAAACTGCCTAATATATTCCTGATGAATCGTAATTTTACCTTCCAGCATCTTCACGATCGCATCGCGCTTTTTAGCCACTGCCGGATTCTTTTTCGCGCCCTCGGTAATCAAATCCATCGCCACATGATAGCAGCTCACCCCATTAGCCACCGCCATATCAAAAGGAGTGGTAGTAGAGCCCTCTTCTCTATAACCATGAATTGTAAATCGCTTTGAATTGGCATGCGGCCATAAAATCTGCTCCACATCACCCACATAACCATGATAATTAAAAATCACCTGACGATCACCGGTAAAATAATTATTCACACCGGCTTCCGTCAGACAGCTTTGCCCATGAGAACAATAATCCCCCATACCAAGAGAAGTTAACTCGGAAATATTCACATAACGAATCTTCAACTCCGGCACCAAGTCCTTACACATTTTCACCGCAAACAAAGCCTCTCTGGTCACATAATCACCACAGGAAGCCAAAACGACGTCGGGATTTTTTGTAGCTTCCGCACCTCCCACCCATTCCCAAATACCCAAACCCACTTTCGCCTGCTCTCGAGCTTCTTTCAAAGTCAGCCATTGAGGCAACTCCGTTTTTCCCGCCACGATGACACAAATCGCATCTTTACGTTTCAAAGTCTCCTCATAAGCCACCAGCAAGCTATTGGCATCAACCGGAAAATAAATCTGACTGAATTTACCATGCTTTTGCAAAACATTACTGATAAAACTCGGATTCTGATGGGAGTAGCCATTATGATCCTGCCGCCAACCCAAGCTGGTTAGCACATAAATAGCACTACCAATCGGCTTACGCCACTTCACTCTCGAACATTGTTTCAAAAATTTCGCATATTGATCCACCATACTGGAAATAATAATGCCAAACGCCTCATAAGTGGCAAAAAGTGCGTGACGACCGGTGAGTAAATATCCCTGCATCCAGCCCTGCAACGTATGTTCACTCAACATTTCCATCACCCGTCCATCTTGCGTAATATTTTCGTCTGTTTTTTTAATTGGCCAAATATAAGCCCTATTGGTCACTTCAAAAACACCGCCCATTTTATTTGATTCCAATTCATCCGGACACATAATGCGGAAATTATCTTTATTCAATTTAAAAATATCGCGCAAAAGCTTGGTCGATTGTTTAATACTGCTATCCAAAATTTGACCGCGACCTTTATCAATTTTTATTTCATATTGTTCAAGCTTCGGAAATTTCAAATCCTTGTAGAAATTTCCACCAACGGCGTGTCGATTCATTCCTATGCGATTTTTTCCACTTGGCAAAAATCTCATCAGCTCACTATTCGGCCTGCCTTTTTTATCAACCAGTTCCAAAACTTCATAACTTCTCAGCCATTTTTCAATGGCAGCAAGAGCATCTTTATCCACGCTCGGATGCTCAATCGGGATTCCATGGGAATGAAAAGATCCTTCCACTAAATGATGGTGATAACTATGAATTCCGCCCCAACCCTTTGGCGTGCGCAGCAGGATCACCGGCCATTTTGGCTTATTGATAGCATTCTTCTTGCGCGCCAAATACTGTATCTCCTTGATAATTTGATAAGCCCTTTCCATCGCCTCCACCATCTTCTCTTCCGTATCCGGCTCACCAACTATCAAAGGTTCATAACCATAGCCAATAAAAAGCGCACGCAGTTCCTGATCACTCATCGTACCGTAAATTGTAGGATTGGAAATTTTATAACCGTTGATATGCACAATGGGCAAAACCGCGCCCGAAGTTTTCGGATTCAAAAATTTATTACTATGCCAAGCCGTGGCCATCGGACCGGTCTCGGACTCGCCATCACCGCATACCACAGCCGTAATCAAATCCGGATTGTCCATAACAGAGCCATAAGCGGTAGATAGGCTATAACCCAATTCTCCACCTTCCAAAATTGACCCCGGAACTCCCGGCGTCACGTGACTGGGAAAATTCGTATGTGGCCAGCTAAAATCATGAATAATTTTTCCCACTCCCTTTTCATCAACCGTAAATTCCTTATAAAATTCTTTCAGAGTGCCATCCACAAAAAGATTTGCCAAAACAGCCGGCGCACCATGCCCCGGACCGACAATAAGCATCATGCTGCATTTGTGCTTCCAGATGAGATAATTCAGATTGGCATAAATAAAATTCAGCCCCGGCACCGTACCCCAATGTCCGAGAATACGCGGCTTGAAATGATGCGGCTGCAAAGGCTCGCGCAACAAAAAATTATCTTTCAGGTAAAGCATCGCCACCCCGATATAATCCACCAACCGACGATACTTTGGCAACACTGCCAGAAACTTCTGGTCATTTTTGTTCATAGAAGAGAAATGAGGAATTACTCTAGACAACAGAATATCACCTATCTGGAAGATTGTAAAAAATTAGTGTAATATCGGCACATGAAAACCATAAAGCAGAAAATCACCATCACCGAGCTTCAAGAAATGTCAAAAAAAATGTTCGGTAATCTCGTCAAAGCCGTTGTGGATATCGAAAGAGATCTGATGGTTGTCGATGCAGCATTGCATGCAGATCAAGAAGCATTTCTGCTGGAAGACGGCTCGCGACAGGAAAATCTATGGGGAATCAACATTTATCCGGAAATAACAGGAAACGATATGATTGAATTTGACTCAATGATAAACCTGCGACCTTACATGAACAACCGTTCACGTAACGTGGAAGATAAAAAAATTCGCAATAAAATCATTAAAATTGTCACAAAACTAATCAAATGAAGTTTCAACACCAACAATTAGCCGGCGGCAAATGGAACAAGCTATCAATTTTCGAGCAAATGTCAAACATCGGCAGCGAAATAATCAGAGCCATCAATTGGAAAAATAAAAAAAATCCCGAGTATTCCAGAATGGCTTTTGAAAGAGCACTCGAACTCATTTACTTTACCGTAGCTGACCGCAAAAACATTAAGCGCTTGCGCGAAATAACCAAACTGAGAGAACTTCTAATAGATTATTTTGCCGGTGAAAATATTTACAAATCTTCAGATGAGAACTGGCAAAAATATTTTTATAGTTTCAACTACGCCGCAAGGATTTAGTTTCACTTGTTAAAAATCCGCAAACAAGCACGGCTAGCCCATATAAACCCCATCCGCTTGTCGTAATGATTCGACCACGTTTCCACTTTGAAGCCATTTTTCTTGAAAATCCCCTCCAGCCGCACCGGATTCATTTCGTAAGTATAGCGATGACATTCCACATAAAAATTTTCAACTATGGCAAAGCTATCAGCATCCATCCCCTCCAAAATCTCAAACTCCGCGCCCTCGCAATCCATTTTCACCAGACTCACGCTTGCCAGGCGATTTTGCTGAATAATTTTTTCCAGAGTCACCACACTCACCAGCTTCTCCTCACCGGAAAAATCGCGCCCGGGCACTGATTGATCTCCCGCTACCTCCGCGCCAAGCAAAGAATGATTATGAGAATCTTTGCTCATATACAAAACACGTTGTCCCATTTCTCCACCCACCGCCACATTTTTCATCGTCACATTTTTCACATTGTTCAACTTCAAATTTTCCTTCATGGCAGCGAAATTCGCCTCATCCGGCTCATAAGCAAAAATCTGCATTGTCGGATTCAACACCGCGCAATAAATCGAAAACATTCCCACATGCGCCCCAATATCAATAATTGGCGCCCGCGCGCTCACGATCACCGGCTCTAAAATTTTATACTCCCGCTCCACAAAAATTTCCCCAAAAACTGACTCATCAGCCTCGGAATTGATGTTAATTTCAACTTCCCTCTTGTTGTAAACAATCCACTTTTTGTAACTCATTGGCCATATTTTTCATAAAACTTGTTGGAAAAAAGCCCTTCCGGATCATATTTTTTCTTTGCCTCAAAAAAGTCATCCACTTCCGGATAAGCTTTATGTAATTGTTCCTGCGAATAAAAAAGCTGATACGGCAAATAATAAGTCCCACCAATCTCATTAGCCATATCAATCAAATCAACCGTCGTCTTGCGCAAAATCTCACTCTCTTTTTCATTAAAATGCTGATTAAAATATAACACAAAAGCAAAGCGATCACCCTTTGCATATGGCAAAGCCGTAACTTTATCATCATGCACAATACGAATAGTTACATTCAATAAATTTGCTCCATTTTTCTGCACCACCTTCCGTAGCCCATCAATAAACTCCACTACTTTGTCACCTGTAATAAAATATTCTTGTAAAATGTCCGTATCCGGCAGCCTATTTTTCAAATAGCCCATAGAGTCATACATCTCCTGATTACGGGAAACCAAGCAAACCTCTTTCTGACTCATTGCTTGATTACGAGAAATACATTTATGAATTTTAGGCTCAATATTTTTTTCCAGCATCCATCTCGTCCAGCGACCAAATCCACCGGTCTTGGAAAAATTAATTATCAATCTGTTCATCCAATCTTGATCAGATGGTTCTAAATTCGGAATTATCATAGTGCCATCATTCACGACTTTATCGTATCGATGAATCGCCGTCTCTGTCAAATAATCCTCCCCAGGCGCCACAGACAATCTGGCATAGAATAAACCAACTCCACCATCCCCATCAATTTTTTCCAAATAATATTTCACAAAATCCTTATAATTCATGTACTCGGTATTCAGCTCATAAATCTCATTATTTACCACCTCCAAATCCACATCCAGAATAACACCAAATAAGCCATACCCTCCCAACGCAGAACGAAATAATTCCATATTTTCCGTTAGACTTGCCGTCTTAATTTCTCCATTACTCAACATGATACGAAAAGACCTGACTGTCGGCGCAATCTGCCCCGGCTCATGTGCCACACCATGCGCATTCACGCTCAAAGTACCTCCCACCGTAAAAATATTTATCGACTGCATGGCCTTCACCGACAAACCCTGTTTATCTAAAAATTCCTGAACCTCCAGCCATCGCGCCCCAGTCTGCACATTGAAAATTTTATTTTCTTTATCCAATTTCATTTTATTAAAACTGCGCATATTCAAAACCAAACCATTCTTGATAAAAGATTGTCCACCCATACTGTGGCGCTGGCCGGCACTCGTAACTTTCAATTTATTGTCCCGTGCGAATTGCAAAGCGTTTTTCACATCCTCTTCTGAAGAAATTTTGGCAATACCATACACGGAAGTTTGATTTAGGCAGCTCGCATCATTAATCACCCCTCCCTTCTGTTGCCAAACAATATTATAATCTGGAACATTCATAATTATATTCGTCGGCTTGGTTTGATCCACCATTCTCGGAAAAATAAAATTACAAGCTTTCTCTCGATCCGGAGCTGCCGCATATTGATAAACTTTTTTAGCAAAAAACAGCAGGAATAGAGCTAAAATTAGCGAAACAATCAAGGCTCTCCTCTTACTCAAAAATTTTTTAAAATTTCTCATAGTAAATTAGTAATCATATAAATGTTCTAAAATATAGCCAGCAGAGCCTATCTGCTGAAGAATAGCTGACAAATCTTCAACTCGAGCCTGAAAGACAAGCCGTTTAAAACCCGGCTTGGTTAAAATATTCATTTCAAATGAATAATTAACCCCTTTTAACTCATCAAGTTCCAAATTTGGTTTAATCACCGATATCAAAATTTCATTATTACCGGCAATATCTTTAAATTCCACATTTTGTTTAGCCAATAAAGGCGCGACATCAGTGAATCCCTGATAATGCGGCAATGTAATTACATAAGAACCTTCACCTAGATCTTTAACCTTCTTCACCCTTGAATCTTGGAAAACATCTTCAGTCGCGCGCTCAACTATGGCATAAACCACCTCATCAGCCACGCCATATACAGCGTGAGTTCCAAGCCCTATTAGCCAACCGTAAATTGCCTTTACTCCATATTCAAAACTGAACGACAATTTGCGCTCCCATTTTCTCAACATATTTTCATCCCATAAATTAGTTTTGCCCCACATTCCCACTAATTTATCACCATATGTAAATTCATAAAACGGCTTATTGGGAATAAAATCGCCATATTCCTTGGCAACTTTCGCTTCATATTCATCCTCAGCTGTTTTCTTATCGGCACTTATCCATTCGGTCAATCTGCCAAAAGTATTTTCATAAATTCCTTTCATTGCATATTCCACGGTAAAACTTGTACCAATAACCCCAATCATTAAATGATTTCCCACATTAAAATCATAATTATTTTTTGTCATGCTGTAAACTTGGCAATAACCATTCCAGAACTGGCCAATTGAAGCAAAATAAGGAAATTCGCTTGGAGGATTAGTTTTGATAAATTCGGCATACTCTTGCGGATTAAAAACCAGATACCATTCAGGAAAAGTGAGATATGTACCCTCCTCAGGACGCTGATAGCCATCAATCAATTTAAGCACCTGCTTTCTTTCAAAAGACATATTTTCAGCTATAGGCCTAAAGGTACTTTCCCCCAAGCCGCATTTCAAATCAAAAGTAACCGCACCCACTCCAATAATTCCCAAGATTATCACAAAAACCAACCCCACAATTTTAAAAACCCTACCTATTTTGCGAAAAGGAATTTTTTTCCAAATTTTCCTAAAATATTTCGCGAAATCCATTCATCAAATTATTTATGCAGCTTTGACCTTTTTACTAAGACAAAAGCCAATCCACAACATCGCGACCAAAATGATAACGTGAGGCAGATTAACCATAAAAGCCGTAATGCTAAAATCAGGACCACCAAAACCTCTAACAAATAAATCTCCGTTCAGAAATTCCCTGCTAAAAAAAATTCCGGTAGCTGCATCGATACCATATGGAATCCCCGCTATTTTAAAATAATTAACCGACCATTTATGTGAATGCAAAGCCACTACGGCCGCAATAAGTCCGGACAGTAAATGAAAGATATCATCAATTGGATCAATAAAAAAAAGCCCCATGAGTCGCCCCTCCGGATCAGTAAGCCCCGGCCAATGACTCAAAACCACAATCAGCAAGAAATTTGCTGCAAAAAACCAGGCCAGCCATTGAACAACACTTATTTTTCTCATGAAAATATTTTTTAATAATCTATTTCCGAGAATAACCCTTGTTGCACTATTATACAAAAAAAGCCTCCAATTGACCATCAGAACTCCATTTTCGCATACAATTGATCAACAAAATTTGCGCTCGGGAATTTAGCGGTGTCCAATTCATTTTTTCCCTTAAGTTTGATATTTAATGGACTAAAAAGCTGAACAACCAAAATTTTATTGTTGGCTAATTTTTTAAAACTATAAACATTCAACATCCAGCTCGGACCACCATCACCACCGGTATTGCAAATCGTAACCCAGTTCAAATTCGTAAAAGTATTACCGCCATAAGTATGATCTTCGATCAACGGCTGATCAAAAGTACATACATTTTTATATTTCTTACCCGCGTCTGCGATCATAACGTCATAAGTCCCCTGAGCCAGCTCTTTCATGCTCATTTTTTGTTCTGCCGCATCCAGATCGGTCTCCATAAAATCAGCTCTGGTGAAATTCAAAAGAGCCGCACTGCCATTCAAAGGCCCTTTACTTGCATCTTCAAATGAAACATATGCCCCGCCATTTCCCAATAAAGAAGATCCGGTAGCAAGACCGGCATAACCGAAAGGCAGATACAAAGCCTTCAAACCGGGAACTTTATCAAGTTTTATTTTATACCAACCATCTTCGTCATAATCGGCCAGATTAACTCTGGAGCCTTTACATTGATACTGGGCATTTCCGATAGAACCTCCCGCAAATCCTCTATCATAACCCATGCGATAACCTTCATCATAAAGCGCAGTTCCGGCCTTCGCCCCCTGAGGCGTTTCATCATAATAAGTGACAAGCTTTACGCCTTCTGCCTTTCCAATATCATAACCCTTATACCAACCTTCTTCCCAAATTTTGCCTTTACTGCCAATAAGTGTTCTTCCATAATCACAAGCTTTAGGATTTTCCCATGCTGTCTGTAATCTAAAACGATATTTTCCGCTACCTGTTGGTTCTTTGAACACATTTTCACCGGAAGTGCCTTCTACAACCTGTCCTTCCATTGAGGAGTCGGATTTAGCATCGACATTTTCAACTTCAACATTTTTCACCTTATTTGGTTTCTTGCACTCCTTTTTCTTTTTATTTTTCTTGTTTGCACAATCAACCTTCTTTTTGGCGGCAGCCAGCCTTGGACTAAAATTAATATCCGTAGAAGTAAAATTCACTGATCCACTACTCTCTACAACTTTTTCGGCAAACACCGAAACTCCCGAGACAAGAAACGCCAGCACCAAAGCTAAAATAGAAATTTTTTTCATAAGAATAAAGTTAAGAGGATAATGCAAAAAAGTATAGCAGCAAATTTGAAAATTACAAAAAAATTACAAACAAATCATCGGATTTGCCAAAGCTAAACACAAAGCATATATTTGCAGCAGAATATAAAAAACCATTATGCAATTTTTTCTCGACACCGCCAACATCGAAGATATTAAAAAATACGCTTCCTGGGGAATCATCGATGGCGTAACGACTAATCCAAGTCTCATAGCCAAAGAAGGCGTTTCCCTCGAAAAACGCATTAAGGAAATCGCCAAAATAGTGCGTGGCCCGATCAGCTCGGAAGTTGTGAGCAATGATCTGGAAGAGATGTTGCAACAAGGCCGTATGTACGCCAGATGGGCCAATAATGTCTACGTAAAAGTCCCCATGACCGCCACCGGACTACAGGCTGTAAAAATTTTCAACAAGGAAAGCATAAAAACAAACGTAACCCTGGTTTTCTCCGCCAGCCAAGCTCTCCTCGCCGCCAAAGCCGGCGCCACATTAGTAAGCCCTTTCATTGGTCGACTCGATGATATTGCCGAAGACGGAATGAATCTGATAGCAGACATCGTGCAAATTTTTCGCAACTATCAAATTAAAACAAAGGTTCTTGTGGCCAGCATCCGTCATCCCCGTCATGTGATCGAAGCCGCAAAACTCGGCGCGGACATTGGCACCATGCCCCCGGCGGTACTCGAACAATTAGTGCACCATCCCCTCACCGACATCGGCATTAAAAAATTCTTGGACGATTGGGAAAAAGTGAAGGACAAACAATAGATTTTGTGTTATATTTAAGCCATGTACAACTGGAGTGTAGACACGAAAAAACTGGCCAAACATAAAGATCAATATACGATCTGGAAATTAGAACAAAAGATCAATTTTGGTTTAAACGGAAAAAAAATCAACAAGAAAGAATTAGTTAAAAACTGGCTAAAATTAGACATAGATCCAGATAAAAAAAAATATCTACACTTTTTGATATGGAAAAAACAATCCTAAGTAAACAGCAGAAAAAACTACTTGAACTTCTTGGTAATATAGATGTTATAAGTAAAAATTTTCATCTAACCGGAGGAACAGCCCTTGCCGAATTTTACTTACATCATCGCTACTCCGAAGATTTAGATTTTTTTTCAGAAAAAGAATTTGATGCACAGACAATAATTATCTCATTAAAAACTATCCAAAAAGAAGCAGGTATTAAGAAAACAGACTATCAACAAAGCTTCAATCGCAATTTATTTTTTTTACACTGTAAAAGCGAAATAATTAAAACAGAATTTACATTTTTCCCCTTCATCACAATCGAGAAAGGTCCGCAGATAGGCAATTTACAGATAGAAAGCCTGCTGGACATAGCAGTAAACAAAGTATTTACTATCTATCAAAAACCACGCTCTCGAGATTTCATAGATTTGTTTTTAATTTTACAAAAGAAAAAATGGTCGATCAACGATCTAATCCAAAAAGCCAAATCTAAATTTGACTGGCACGTAGACCACTTACAGCTTGGAAGCAAATTTTTACTGGCGACGGAAGTCAAAGATTATCCACACATGATAATTAAAATAAAAGATGAAGATTGGCAAAATTTCTTCAAAAAAGAAGCGGAAAAACTAGGAAAAAAAATCTTAAATTAGAAAAATGATAACATTTGATCTGAGAAATATACAAAAAGAATCCAGCACTCAGCCAAAAACCATTGCTGATGTTTTGCAAAAAATTGAAAAACACAATCAAGGTTTTTATAAAATCATTGACGACAAAAAAACCTTCACGGAAATCAAAAACTTCGCCAAAAAAATCCACGGAAAACACAAAGACATCGTAGTTCTCGGCATCGGAGGCTCGGCTCTCGGCACAATCTGCCTACAACAAAGCCTAAAGCATCTTTTTGAAAATGAACTGAAAAAAAACGGCAAAAGCTCAAACTGGCCAAAGCTTCACGTCCTCGACAACATCGATCCAAGCCTCATCACCGAACTTGAAGATATAATTGACTACAAAAAAACTCTCTTCATAGTCATCAGCAAATCCGGCTGCACACCAGAAACGGTCGCGCAATATTTCTACTTTCGTCATGCGACAGAGTCGCATAAACTCGATTCAAAAAAACATTTCGTCTTCATCACCGATCATAAAAATGGCTTTCTTCGAAAAACAGCCGACGAAGAAAAAATTCCATCATTCGCTATCCCGGAAAATGTCGGTGGCAGATTCTCGGTACTTACTTCAGTCGGACTTTTACCGGCAGCGCTTATTGGCATAAATATAGATAAAATGCTCGCAGGAGCTCGCGTTGCGCGCGACAAATTTCTCTCAACCAATCCAAAAGAAAATTTATCTTTCCAATTAGCGGAAATTCAATATGCGCTGGCCAAAAAAGGCAAAACTATCAACGTGCTCATCCCCTACGCTCAAAAACTCTCTCGCCTGGCCGACTGGTACCGCCAACTTCTCGCCGAAAGTATCGGCAAAAAACTGAACAATAAAGGAAAAATCGTAAATGTCGGGATTACTCCGATAAATGCTCTCGGCGTAACTGATCAACATTCCCAATTGCAGCTATACAACGAGGGCCCTAACGACAAATTTTTCATTTTCCTGGAAGTGGAAAAATTGGCTCCGGAGCTAGCTATTCCCCACTCAGAAAAAAACGCTCCCAAAATGAGCTTCAATAAACTGCTGAAAATAGAACTGGACGCGACAATTGCCTCCCTTACTCAGAACAATCGCCCAAACATCACCATCAAAATTGACGAAATAAATGCTGAAAATCTCGGCGCTCTCTTCATGCTCTTCGAAGGCGCCACCGCTTTTCTCGGAGAAATGTTTGACATCAACGCCTTCGATCAACCCGGCGTGGAATTAAGCAAAGAACTGACTAAAAAGGCCATAGCTAAGCTATAAAATCTCCACAGCATCGACTATTGACATATGCTAATTTAGCGTTTAAATTAAAAATCCTTAATAATACATTATGTCCACTCAAGAATCATCCCTGAGCTCAGAGCCACGACCACGCAAATCAGACTTTGGCCTGATGACAGCAAAAGCGGTATCAGTATTAGGATTGGTAGGAGGTATAGCAACCTTTATTGCCTACGAGGATTCAGATCACAGAGCTAGAAAAATAATCAATGACAATATAACAAGCCTTAGAGGAGAATTATTAAAAAAAACTTTAGCATCAACGACTAAAGAAAATCACGCTCAGGTATTAAGAGTAGTCGAGGAAGTAATCGCCTGCGGCAATGAACCGGAGAAAACAACAATAGCTTGTCTAGGGCGTATACATATCCCAGTAAGCACAGCCAATAGCAATTAAAGTCCCGACCATATGGAAACAAGAGAAAACCCCGATCCGGTACTGGAAGCGATAGAAGAATCAAATAGAACATCGGGGGCAACCGCAAAACTAAGACTGGCTTTTGCCGCATTGGTAATGGTCGGAATCGGAGCCTTTTACTACCTGCACGAATTAGTAGAAAGAAAAAACAGCCCGGATGAGACAGAGCCCCAAACCACAACAGAAACAAAAGAGAACAAAGAGGACGACGAAGATCTTCAAGTCGTACTAGATATAATTGAAAAAATCAAAGCCTGTGAATTACAATCTCGATCCCCGGAAGAAGCTCTGAAATGTACGCACGGAATTAACATACCGAAGCGGTAAGAAAGGAATTAAGCTAGAACCCTACTCCACCATGTCCATCAGATAGAGGATGCTGTCTCACCACGCCTCTAATTTGATGAGCAACTGCCGCTATCGTATGTTGAGTTTTAGCAAAATCATCGCCATTTTTCGCCCTATTCCAGCCATCAATTCTATTACAAGCTTGCGTCCTTTCATCGATAAAGTGATAACCGGCCACCAACTTGAATTCCTCTCCGCCAATAGTTCCCAACTTTAAACCTTCTTTCAAAATTCTATAATTTCTATCCTCCTGAGTAATAAAACTCTGTAAATAAGAAACTGCTGCGTTGCGACGAGACAATGACCATCCGGCTATTGCTTGAGCCGCTGGGGATGAAATTAATCCATATTTGACCGCCTCAGCGAGATAAAATTGATAATCCCTTTCATCACTTTTATCTATCACCCCACGCTGCTCACCATTCAATTGAGCATCTCCTCTGCTCAAAAAATCTTCCACCTGTGAAACATGCCTGCCCTTAGGCAGAGCCACTTCAGATGGAACTCCTCTTTTAGTTACGGAATCCGCCAACAAAGAATCAAAATCCAAACCGTCACCTGTTTCCAAATCAGTAGACATATTTATAAAATTAAAAAATTTATGGTCAAAAACCTATCACCAAAGCCATTTCCAGTCAAAAGAAAATATAGACCCAAATCATCAATTACGCTAAACTGGCCACAATGTTCACAACTTTTCCACAACTCGGCCAACCGCTTACCCAAGAACATCTCGATTTTCTGAAAATTTTCACTAAATCCTGCCGTCGCTCCATTCTGGAAATGGTCACCAATGCACAAAGCGGTCATCCGGGAGGTTCACTTTCCTGCATAGATTACCTAAGCCTCATATACACTTTTATAATCGGCCAAACCGGAGAGAAAATAGCCATCAGCAATGGTCATATTTCCCCCGCCGTCTACAGTACACTAGCCGAAATGGGCTATATTCCTAAAGAAGATGTGGTGAAAAATTTCCGAAAAATCGGCTCCGTATATGAAGGCCATATTACCAGACATGTACCGGGAATTTGGTATGGGACCGGGCCGCTGGGTATTGGACTTTCCGTAGCTTCAGCCTTCGCTTGGCACGCAAAGGCGAGGACAAAGTCCGAGCTTACAAATAAAGTTTTTGCTCTAGCCGGCGATGGCGAATGTCAGGAAGGAGAAATTTACGAAACCATGCACTTCGCGCGCAAATACCAGCTCGACAATTTAATTCTTTTTGTTGATTACAACAAAGTGCAGTTAACCGCGAGTCTGAAAGAAATAATGAATCTCGATCTGGCAAAAATTTTTGCCGCTTCGGACTGGAATGTCATCGAAGTCGACGGTCATGATTTTCAAAAAATGTGGGAAGCTATGGGCGAAGCCCATGAAAATAAAGGTAAACCCACCGTTATTCTCGGCCACACGACCATGGGCCAGGGCGTAGATTTCATGGAAACCACCGGCCAGGCACACAAAGCAGATTGGCATGGTAAAGCGCCAAAACCGGAGCAAATTATAGATCAAATTAAAGCTCTCACTCTCACATCGGAAGAAGAAAAAATCCTGGAAGATTTCCGCAAAAATTCAATTAAATGGCAACCAACTCCGGCAGTTTATCCAGCACTCTTAAGCGAAACCAAAGTAAAAATCGGCACGCCCATTACCTACAAAAAAGAAGAACTCACCGACTGCCGCACGGCTTATGGCCAAGCACTTCTCGACCTCGCCAAAAATAATCCG
>CAYZOB010000045.1:0-6650 GCA_964480115.1 uncultured Candidatus Peribacteria bacterium | reverse complement strand
AATACAAAATAACATTCCCTAATGATAAAGCGGTTAAATATGAGATTAAAAGTGGAATACTAGTCATCAGGCTGAATAGTAAACTCGCAGCATCCGTAAATTTTAATAATCCATCAGCACCGATAAGTAGCCCCGTCTCAGGTTCAGGATATGATGCAAAGATTGAAAAACCCATCGAAACTTCACCAGGCACAATTACTATAACAGCTACTGCTTCTAGTAGGCCACCCGTCACCCCCTGGGCTCCCAGAAGGTTTACCACAGCCACTCAACCTTCCCGCCCTGCATCGGCCGAAGATGCCCTCGCTGTCGAACCCGTCGCACAACACGCCGAACCAGAATCCGCCCCCACTGTCGAACCTTCCGCAAAACCCACTGCAGAATCCGCCCCCACCCAAAGACCTGCTCGCAGATCTGCACGACATGCAGCTCCTGCCGCTGAGGAACCTGAAGAATCTAAAGAACCCGCTCCGGCTCCCCTACCTCCCACACCAGACAATCCCTTAGAAGCAACATGCAGAGCTTATTACGCAAGAGAAGAAGTTAACCAAAAGTATATGACCAAAGCCGCAGCTATAGCCGAAGGCCATATTAAGCCTAAGCAACAAGACAATAAGGTAATCTGGGAACTAAAACCTGGATTCGCCTGGGTTGCTGATTATGATCCACAGGATATGAACCATGACTATCCAAACTGGGCAACAACAAGGGCCGGAAGCCATCCCCCCAAGAGAAGAACACGCACACAAAAAGCTAGGCCGTCTACTGCAGATACCGCCCCTGAACCAGCCGCAGTCGCCAAACCAGCCACAGAACCCGAGACCGTTTCCCCTGAACCTTCCCCTGTCGCTGCCGAACCCGAATCCGCCCCCGAAGCCCCCAAAGCATTCCTGGTAATACAAGATTATACATTAACAATAACTCCAGACGTCGGCTCCCCCCAGATCTACAAAATAAAAAACAGCATCAAAGACAGATTATACCCAGTATCCTATGAGTTTAATGAAAAAGTGTTATATGTTACCAAAAATAAGCAACATATTTGGAAGATAGATTTTTCAGATCAGACAAGTCCGACAGGATTCAACAATCACTATGGAGAACAGTATCATGTCTCATGGTCACAGCCCTCCGGAGGTAAACCGGGCACAATTGAAATCAAAGATTATCCAAAAACCAACAAGCAAATTATCCAAGAAATTGCACCAAGCATCTGGGGAAAAAAATATTATAACGGCATCCAACTTGCCGGCCGTTTCGCCCGCCAACGAAATGCAAATAATACCTACACATACCTTATTAAGAGAGACGGTGTCGACAAGTGGGAAGTACTAATACCAGAACCCGAGACCGCTCCCACTGCCGAACCCGCTCCCACTGCTCCAGAACCCACTTCTGAGTCTACCGCCGCCCACCCAATCTATGAGATAAAGGATAACTTAATCATCTCAAGAAATGCGACAGACGGGGCTGAATCGAAATTTTTCTTCATAAAACCGGAGAATTTACAATTAAGGGTCAACACGGATGCAAATAAAAAACAAACCATATCCTTGATCTGGTATCATAAAAATGGAAACAAAGAATTTTACGAGGGTGACTTTGAAATTATCAACGGCGTAGTCACAAACATTCATGATTTTAGCAATCATGACAACTTTAAAGCCGCAATCTTCCCAGTCCAAAACTTCAATATAAACTATATCTACATCATGTGGGTAAACTTGCAAGCAGCTACTAAATGTACCTACGATGAAGATAACCCCTTGGAATTATCCGTAAATTTTAAGTATAAAAAAAGAACTAAGGTCTATTCCATAGATGTGAGTGCCGAAACGGAAAATAAACCAGAACTCAAGTATACCAGCAACGACAATGGTCAATTCATGGAAATAGTAGTTGGCGGTATGGAAGGATGTTTTTGGATCAAAGAAAACGGCGAACTGGCCTATAGCAATTTCAAAGATTATCCGGACGATAGACAATTATTCTCCCACGGCTACAAAATGAGACTGGACGGCGATATTATCAAACTAGTTATAGAATCCAAAGACGGCAACACGGCTCCTGTCCCCACTCCGTCACCAGCTGCTCCTGCCACTGCCGCTCCTGATGCAGGCATCGCTCCTGCCACTGCCCCGGTCGAAACCGCCACCGCAGTCCCCGAAACTCCATTCACTCAAGCCTGGGCTATACTTGCAGATCCAACTAAAGCCCTTAACTTAATTGAAAATCCTGACCAGCTAATTACATTTTTGGAAAAGTTTGAAAATCCCGAATTCGTCACCGCTCTGGCCGCAAAGCTCAAACAGCCAAATGTAATTGAAAATTTAATGCTAAGCTATAATACTAACGAAGTGACGGACAAATTTTCTGCTTTTTTTAACGATAACGAAAAAGTCGGAGCCCTTGATGCCAAACTTGCATCAAGTAAAGCAGCCATTGATGAGATTCTGAATGGGATCACGGATACCGCTCTGCAACGCCGGGCTAAACTGGTTGTTGAAATTATTAAGGTAGGTCTGGATTTCAAACTTCATGGCTTCAATATCGGCAAGTTGAAGAATTACAAAGAAGTTGCCCAATCCCTAAATGCCGAACTTGATCTAGCTTCCAATGGTAATGAGTTAAAGCGAAAGATGAAAACCGCGATAAAGAATTCAGCACAATTCCAAAGTTTATCTGGATGGAAGCAGATTTCTATTAGCGCTCAGCTTGAAATCTGGTTCCCCGATAATTAGAAATTTTTTAAAATTAAAACATGACCAATTCCCAAGAAACACCCCGTGAACGCCCGGGAAATATTCCAAACAATCCCCACCGCCTCATGGAAAAAGCTGCGACTGCAAGGCGAAATTTAAAATCCGCCGGAGCCCCGGAAGCCGAAACAGCTCCGCCACCAACTCTTCGCATCCCACCCGGCCCAATATTCAAAAGTATTCCACCTGAAAAACCGCGTAGAAATGACAAATTTGAAAAACCACCTAAATATGGAGTTACAGAATTTGACATCCCCTCGGTTGACGCGCCGGAGGCTGAAGTAAAAATTGAAGCAAAGATAAGGCAATTAAAGGAATTTATTGGCACGGAGAATCTTGCCATTATTGATATTTCTGCAAGAGATTGTAAGCCTTGCAAATCACTAAAGCCTCTATTTCATGAATTAGCCGCTAAGGGTCTGTCTTATGGTTCGGATCACGCCGGATTTGCCTATTTCAACCAAAACAGTCTCGGAGATAAAATTTCCTCTCAATCATTGGAGAAATTCCTTGAAAAATATGGCGTGGAAAATTATCCCACGCTGCTTGTTTTTAAAAAAGGTAAACTTATTATTCGTGCCGAAGGTACAGCCGCAAACAGGGCGGCTTTGGAGAAGAGAATTCTGGATCTTCTGTCGGCCTTCGCTAAACACCCCGGCAAAATTATTGATTTTCCGCCACGTCGCCGAGACAGGGATAATACCCTACCTCCTCCGTTGTTATTCAAACCGTAATCAGGCATGAGATATGGACAATTTCCATACCGCGCCCCTTGTATTACATGTAAATCTAAAGTACAATCTTAGTATTACATGTAAATATAAGACATACGGCGATGTTTAAAAGACTGCAAAAGCTTACAGGACTGGGTCAAGAAAGCTGTTTTTTGTGGGGACCGCGACAGACGGGCAAAAGCACCCTGCTCAAAACTCTTTTCCCCAACTCGCCATATTACGACCTTCTTCTTGCGGGCGAATTTCAAAGATTAAGCAGAAATCCATCACTGCTCAGAGAGGAATTATTGACAATGAAATTGAAAAATAAACCTGTCATTATTGATGAAGTACAAAAAATACCAACTCTGCTTGATGAAATTCAATGGCTGATTGTTAACAAAAAAATCTCTTTCATTCTTTGCGGCTCCAGCGCGAGAAAACTCAAGCGTAGCGGTGCAAATCTTCTTGGAGGTCGTGCGCTGCGATACGAGCTTTTCCCACTTGTATCAAAAGAAATTCCGGATTTCGATCTTGTAAAGGCTCTGAATAACGGGCTGCTGCCACGTCATTACCTTGCCGCTAATTCTACAAAAATGTTGGAAGCGTACATTGGAGATTATCTTAAAGAGGAAATAGCCGCCGAGGCTCTTACGCGCAATGTGCCGGCTTTTGCGCGTTTTTTGGAAGTTGCAGCCTTCAGTAATGGAGAAGTGGTAAATTACAATAATATAGCCCAGGAATGCGGCATCAGCGCAGTAACGGTAAAAGAGTATTTTCAAATTCTTTTTGATACTCTTGTGGGTTTCACCGTGCCATCATATCGCAAAAAACCAAAAAGGCGCGTTATTCAGGCACCAAAATTTTATTATTTTGATATTGGAATTGCCAATTTTCTTCTGAAACGCGGCGAGATAGCTTCCGGAAATGAAATTTTTGGAAGAGCCTTTGAACATTTCATCTTTCAGGAAATTTTGGCACACAGCCATTATTCAGACCATGATTATACTATCTCATATTGGCGCACCAGTTCGGGACTGGAAGTGGATTTTATTTTGGGCGAACACAAAGTAGCTCTGGAGGTGAAAGGAGTGACGGAAGTGCAGCCTCACCACTTGAAAGGTTTGAAAGCCTTTCAGGAAGAATATGAACCAAAAAAATCGATAATTGTCTCTCTTGATCAAAAACCCCGCGTCACGGGCGGCATAAACATTCTTCCGGTTGGAAATTTCCTCGATCTGCTTTGGGCGGGCAAGATCATGTAATCTCACATCACCAAACTTCTTCTTTCCTCCATTTCCCTGATCCTGTCAATGAAAAGCACGCCGTTGATGTGGTCGTTTTCATGCTGCACTACGCGCGCGTTGAGCCCTTTTAATTCAAAAACTTGCCGCGTCCCATCCAGGTCATGAAAGGCCACGGTGATCTCCATGAAGCGCTCCACGTCGCCATATTTTCCCGGCAGACTCAGGCAGCCTTCCTCTTTTGTTTCCGTCTTCACCCCATGCGCCAGAATTTCCGGATTTACCATCGTCACGATCACCTTGTCAGCGGTTTTATAATTCAAGATAACAACAAAAACGCGCATATTTTCCCCCACCTGCGGCGCCGCAATCCCCAGTCCCTCAGCCTTAATCATCGTTTCTTTCAGATTTTTTGCAAATTTTTTCAAGCTCGCGTCAAACTTTTTCACCGGCACGCTCATCGCCCGCAAAATCGGATTTTTCTCGCCCGTGATAATTTTTAATTTAGCCATGATTTCATTTCATATTTTTTGCAGACATCGCAAAGCTACTTCCTTTATTTAACACTAAAATTAACAAATTATCAAAGTTCAAGCGCCATATTTTCGCAACCAAGGGTGAGTATATGCTCACCACGCAACATTGTAAGAAAATCCTCAAGTCGATTTACTGGATTTCCCCTTACTATGAGCTAAAATATAGACATTGCCACGGAACAAAATTAGACATTTTACTACGCGATTATGAAAAAATTATCACTGCAAGACAAAATAATTCACGACCAATTTTCCGAATACGGCAGAAACTCAAAAGAATGGATGAATAAGTGTATTTTACTTCTACCAAAAGTGGAAAAAAATAGAATTTGGGCGAAAAAAAGATTTTCGAGTATTTACGAATATGCCGCAAAAATCGCCGGTATGAGCAGAAATAAAGTTAATAAAAGTTTAAGAATACTTAAAAAAACTGAAAATTTGCCGGCACTCCGAAAAGTAATAGAGAAAAAAGGTATTTTTGCGGTTAAACCGGTGGTGAATATTGCAACTATTGCAACGGATGGACTCTGGGCTAAAAAAGCATCGGAAATGAAAAAAAGTACGCTTGAAACTTTTGTTAGAGATTATATAAAAGAGCAGGAAGTAGATCGCCTTAATAATCTACAAATCGAACATGCTCACGCTAATGTTGCAGGGATAGACAATGGTGCAACAGGCCGCCTTGGGGCGGGACATCCGACACATAAAGGCTTGAATAAGCCAAATATTTCTCAAGAAAACTTGAAAACCCCCGAATTTAAAATAAACATTTCCATGAAACTCGAGCCGGAAATTTTACAAGCGCTTAAGGAAGTTAAAGGCGAGGATGATTGGAATTTCATCATGAAAAAAATGTTGAAATCCTATCGGAAAGAACTCGAAGTTGAAAACAAACAGCGTGAAACGGAAGAAAAGCAATTTCAGGAAGAATTAAAACGGGAAAAACCTGAAGCGGTCAAAACCTACAGCCGGACGATAAGCACAACCATAAGCAATTATGTAAAAAAACGCGCCAAAGGCCTGTGCGAACATCCTAATTGCAAAAAGCCCGGCAAACATATTCACCATACAGAACCTTTTGCTCTAAAAATGGTGCACGATCCGGATAAATTAGTTTACCTTTGCGAAGAACATCATCAGATCATTCATCTTGGTTATATTGACGATGGCAGTAACACACAAATACACCAATCGATGCCTATTTCATCTGTCAAGCCGATGATTTCCTGGCAACAAATTGAAAGATTACCCAGCTACGATATCAAAAATATTATTAACCAACGCATCGCCGATGCTAAGGTCAAGCCAAGGTGTGATGTCGATTGGGGTAATCGACCTCCGTGACGCCGGGAGTCGGCGGCGCCCGGTTTCAGCGACCGAATTTAAATTTTAACAACA
>CAYZOB010000044.1:0-5916 GCA_964480115.1 uncultured Candidatus Peribacteria bacterium | reverse complement strand
CGGGGATTTGTTTGAAGCTTGGGGTCTGGCCTTGCTTGATTTCATTTTTTTGTGTAAATCGGGCGAAAACTTCAATCAGCTTTGCCCGGAATTGCGGCAGTAAAATTTGCGTCACAATCTGCCTCTTACCGTCGTCGGAATATAGTGTTTTTAGTTCAGCCAAAATCACGGCTTCCTGAGCTTCAATGGTTCCATTACCTATGCTGTATTGTCTTTCTGAATCAGCCATGATTGAATTACAGATTAAAAGGCGTTTCTTCCTCAACCAAGTCGGGATCGGTGGAGATGCCATTGTTCAAAAGCTCAAATCCGGTCTTTTGAGCTTCTAAATTCCTGGAATGTACTTCATCCAAAGTTCCTTGAGAAAACCAGAGGTCATAAGCCGAAACTTCTTCCAAATTACCTTCCTGATCTTCCCTTTCAATCATATGAGTTCTCACTTCAGCCAAAAATTCCCGGTCATATTTTGCTATCAGATTGTAATACCTGACTTCATGCTTAGGCCTTGCAACATCAATTCGATGAATTCGATCCTCTGCCTGATAATCCCGTATACAATCATCGGGCAAGTCATCTTTAATCATTGCACCGGCCGCGGTAAAGGTCACACTCTGAGAGCCGGCACTATATGTAGAAAGACAAACCATCACGCTCGGATCATTCTGAAAAACCAGTCGTTCATAGTCGATCGCAAATATTGGCTTACCCGCTTGATCACTTGCCGCTTCAACCGGTTTTCCCTTAGAATTTAATATATGATTATCAAATTCATCAACCTGATATCTGATGATCTTGCCCAAATCACTTTTCTTATACCCTTGTCGAGTTACTTCTCCGGTAAATTGTGAAAAGTTGTGCCCCATATCGGTGAGCATCCTTGCATAAGCCCGTATTTGTTCGTGATAGCGACAGAAAACCACAACTTTATTACCCCCGGCAATTTCTTTTTCAAGAATTTGTTTAACCATTTGGTGCTTCGGGGATGTCTCGTGAGAACCGATGAATCTGGGGTCATTCATGATCTGTCTTAAAGCATGTTCTTTGGTTAAGCGATTATCAGAGCCACGAATTCCATCTTCTTTAGCTTCTTTATCTTGCGGCATATAGTGGTCATATTCTTCCGTCCACTGACCCCAGTCTTCAAACATTTCCAATATTGCCATCTGTTGATCCAAGCCCAGAGAATAGTTACCTAATTCATCCGGTGAAATATGTTTTTTGGCAGGCAGAGCAAAAGGTTGCTCATCAGCCGGTCTACCAGGGTCGGAAGTCGGCATAACCTCGGACTTTAGAAAACGAATCATGTGAGGCTGCACCATAACATAAAGTGCCTTTAACGCACGCGGATCATTTTGGGGAAAAGCATTTTTGAATGCAGCCAAACTCTGGAATCTCGCGTCATGCGGGTATATACGATTCATAACTTTACAAAGAGATACGGGATTTTTAAACGGTGAAGCGGTTAGCAATAGCATAAAATCATCCTCCAAACGAGAAACACCTTCGGTTTGTTGAGAATCATTTTTCAAAAAATGCGCTTCATCAACTATGGTGACTCTTTCGCGCCACGTACTTTTCCTGGTATTCAACAACTTAAACTTTGCGTCGGTTCTGGAAGCTTCATCGTCAGACTCTCCATCTTTTGAACGGACAAATTCAATATTCGTAAGTACACCACGACGTTTATTGCCGCTCATAATATCCAGCCGCTTTCCACCTGGATATCCGGCTAAATTTGTAAGAAACGGTTCATCAAAAAATCTCACTTCTTCCTCTACCCATGTTGAAACCGCGGAATTGGGACAAACAACGAGTAATTCATCCTTACCGGTAGCAGCGAGAGCTGTCACCGTTTTTCCCAGACCCGGTTCATTGGCAAGAATCATGCTTCCACCACTTTTTCTACTCTGTTCAATTCTATATACACAATATTTTTGAAAGAACATCAGTGCCTCACCTTTTTTGATAAATGGATACTCTTTTTCGTTAATTGACCTAAATAGCCGAAGCACTTGATTAATTATTGCCAACACATACTTGTTTTTTTGAAAGGAGATTAATCTCTCGGCATATGCTTCACCTTCTTGAAAGGAACCAGCGAAATGTTTAATCAAAGATTCTTCGATACATCGAGTAAATAAGACGGATTTTTCAGCATCGGTGGACACATTTTCCAAGGTGCTATCCGAAAGTGCTTTCAAAAATTCTATTAAAGCATCTTCATTTATTGCATCTCCGGTCTGTAAAATCTTACGCACTTCCTCGACTGATCTTGTCCCCGCTTCTTCGTTATATGCCATGATAACAAGCTCATTTTCTTCACCGGGTCTCAGAATTACATCAAAACTGACTTCTCTGCCACCATTCAGCTTTATGTCGCGATTCCAGGGACCGCGAACAAGAAGAAACTTAGCCCCTGCGGGAACTTCCACCGTCAATCTAATATGTCCTTCCTCCGTTTCACCGGGGACTTCGGAAATAATTTTAACATTATCCAGCAGCGGCGAACATTCCGCCAATAATCGCTCCAATTTTGCATCTTTTTTTCCTTGCCTAAGCCCGGAAAAACTCACATAAATAATGCGATTTTTATCCGTCTCACTGATATCCAATCCGGATATGTCCAAAAAATAAGCTAATTTTTTCGGATCGTGACCAAGCCCCGCGATTATATCGGAAAATCCAAGTTCCTCTATTTTGACTTTGGTACTCTCGTCTATAGCTCCCTTTCTATCGGCATCGGAAATTTTGCCGGATTCAAACCTTGCGGCCAAATCAGCAGGTAATTTAGTCCTTAAAAATTCCCAATCAAATTCGGCATTTTGAGCTGTTTCTCTCTGAAGCGCCGCCTTGATTGCATCAAAAAGTTCCTTATTGAGTTTATTTATGGTTCCCGGATTAAAAGGTTTTCCGTCATCGGAAATAGTTTCTCCCAACATATTAACCATAATATTCCATTTCACACTTTTCCTTTGCGAAATAATGTCAGCCTCCAAATTTTCCGTTCCCAGAGACTTAAGAACGGAAGGTGCAAAAGTGAGAGCCACTTCATCAAGTCCGGTACAAAGAGCATCCAGATTAGCTATAGAGAAATCATCACCAATCATTGTGGAAAGCGCTTGCTCAAGCTGTACCCGAGTACGCTGTAGTACAAACTGAAGCATGGGTTTCCTGTCCTCAGTTGTACGCTTCAATTGGTAAGCCACAAATTTATCAGCCGCAGCTTGTATGATTTTTTCGATTTGCACGGGGGCATAATTTATTACAGCGTGCTATTATAAATCATAATCGCTAAGCGTCAAGCGGATTGCTTGACTTTTGCGGGCTTTTGCTTTATAATATGTTCAAAGCATTTATTCTATAACAAAAATAAAAATGCAAAAACACAAACACTCGAAGGTTAAACACTTTGCAGCAGGAGCGGCTCTTGCTTTACTAGTGGTCGCATCAGCACCAGCAGGTGCGCAGTATTTTGCCGATGTAATGGGCGGTGGCATGCCTCCAATGAATGACGGTGGTGCCAATATGCCTCAGCAACAGCAGACGCAGCCTCAGACTCAGAATCAGCCTGCTCAGCAACAGGGAATTCCTCCTGAAGGATCTTCTTCTCAGGGATCACAGAATAATCCTGTGGCAGGTGGTGACAATCGTGCTTATACTCCCGGTGGAGAAGCCGGTGTCAACGCTGGTGCCGGCGGTGCCGGAGCTGTTCCTACTATAGCTAGTTGTACTGCCAGTGGCATGGGCTGGGACGCTGCAAATAGCAGATGTTCACGTCCGACAGGTGATAGTGGTACTAATAGACCTCAAATGGATCAGGGCCAGACCGGCAGAACAGGTCAGGGCCAGGGTCAAATGGGTCAGGGCCAGGGTCAAATGGGTCAGGGTCAGACCGGCAGAACAGGTCAGGGCCAGGGTCAAATGGGTCAGGGTGGTCAGACCGGCAGAACAGGTCAGGGCCAGGGTCAAATTGGTCAGGGTGGTCAGACCGGCAGAACAGGTCAGGGCCAGGGTCAAATGGGTCAGGGTCAACAGGGCCAAATGGGCCAGGGTGGATATGCTGATCAACAGGGGCTTGATGATCAATACGGATATGCCGATCAACAGGGACTTGATGATCAATACGGATATGCCGATCAACAGGACCAGGAAATTAGACAGGTTCAGCCAGCAAAGCGAGCTACTCGCGCTCAGCCTGCTCAGCCTGCTCGTTCAACCAAAAATTCAAGAGAAATAATTGATCCATCATTCGACGAAGGTGAAGATATGGTTGCGCCAATTTCAAAGCCTGCTCAGCGCGCTACTCGCGCTCAGCCTGCTCAACCTGCTCGTTCAACCAACTCAAAGGAAATAATTGACCCATCGTTTTTTAAGGGCGGCAATAATTCAACCGGAGATACCTTTGCTCCATTGACATGGGATAGTTTCTCGGGAACTCCGGCAGGTTTGGAAACAAATCTTTTCGATCAGTCAATGTTTACCAAGTCTGGACAAAAAGGCAAGAAGATTCAGGTAGAAAGCGCATTAGATAAAATTGATCTTGAAGATGAAGATTATTCAGCCGATTTTAAAACTTTGTATAACACTTTGGTTAAAGCTGCAGCAATGAAATCTAAAGAAAAAGCCATGAATAATATTCTTACCATCCTGAACACGGTGTCACAGATTTGTGAAAGTGCTGATCTGACATGTGACGGTCAGGACGAATTAGTACAGATGGTAACCGATGCCTATGACGATGGAAAGGTTAGTGCTAAAGAATTAAAAGCTATCGGCAAGAACGCAAAAGCTTTTCTAAAAGATGCGACAAAAGAATATACGGATGAAAATGAATGATCGTAGTTGAATGTTATAAAAAAAGCCCCCATCCAACTAAAAGCCGGAGGGGGCTTTTTTTGTGGTTAGTTGGTGTGCTTAGTAATTCGGGGCTTGATTATGGAGCTGGGTGCGAAGATTTCTGATTATTTCTTTGCCCGCTTTGGCATTTAGAGCGGCGATAATTTTAGGGCGGCGCATGATGATTTCCTGGGCCCAGGCGGGATTGAGGACGTTTAGCACAAGCGTTTTATTTTTGTAAAAAGCTGGCTGAATATAGTCGATGGCGTGCGGGAGGCCTTTTAGAATTTCAGGCATTAGTGCGCGAAAATCATTGCAAATTTTGGCGGCTTCCATTTCTTTGGTAATGCCATAGCGGGCGGCAGCGCGGGGGATGAAATTTTGGAAGGGTTGGAACATGCGGGGGTGGTAAGTTGGGTTTCTTGGGGAGATGACTATAGGCTAATACGATTTACGGGGATTTTCAATGGGTTTATAGGCTTGGGGTTGGATCATAATGCTTTAAATCCAGTGTTTCATGTCCATTTGAATGTCTTTTTGACATACATAGGGCATATCGTCAGGATGTTCGATCAGCCCAATTTAATTAACCGGATTTTGCCGCTACCAATATCATTTCAAAAGTTTTTTTTGCGGTTGTATTCCAAGAGAATTTAGAGGAATGGGTGAGGCCGTTTTTGATTAATTTGTGCCGAAGGGATTTGTCTTTATACAGGAGGAAAATTTTGGCGGCGATGTCTTTTACGTCGTGGGGGTCGAAAAAAATCGCGGTTTGCCGGCCACAAATTTCCGGTATGGAGGAAGTATTGGAGGCGGCTACAGGTGTGCCACAGGCCATGGCTTCAAGAGGGGGCAGGCCGAAGCCCTCGTAGAGCGAGGGGAAGACGAAAATCGTGGCTTGGTTGTAGAGTTTTACAAGCTCTTTTTCGGAAACAAGGCCGGGGAAAATGACATCTTTTTGCAGGCGGAGATTGTCGACGGTGTTTTTTATCTCGGGATAATGGGGATCGGGGTTGCCGGTGATCACCAGCTTGAGATTTTGGAGGTCGTGCGATGAGGAGGTTGATGAAAGGCGGGGGG
>CAYZOB010000043.1:0-44545 GCA_964480115.1 uncultured Candidatus Peribacteria bacterium | reverse complement strand
CCGGCAAAAATCTTTTCATTTTCCGGCGTGGCAATCGTGGCTACCAGAGCCACTTTGTGAATTCCCTGAGTTTCGATCGCCTGCTTCAAAAATGGCTTATTTTCCAGATGCTTCAAGGTTCGTATCGCTTTATTGACCACTTCTTTGGAAAGTTTCGCGTATTGGAAGCCATATTCGTGAATTGTACGGCAGCCTTTTTCTTTGTAAATTTCTTTTTCGTAAATTTCCAGCAGAAGAGAAATCAGTTTATTTTTCATTTTGAAAATATCGAAGGACAGTTTTACAAATTCTCGGTGCAGATGATTATGTGCAATATTTGAAGCCTGATTTTTCGCATAATTTTCCATGTATTTTTTATTAATAATTTTAATTGATTTTATTGAATTTTAATCATAGCAAAATCAAGAACATAAACAATCAAAAAATGGCTGACAAATACTATTTCAACACATTTTTACAGGAAAAATTATTACCCCAAATTTGTCTCTCGAATAAGCCGAAAATCAGGTTCGCTTTTCGCACAAAAATGCCCGTCAAGTCGAAGTGAAAAATCAGGGCGGTCGTACATTGAGCGATCCTACGTGGACCACCCACTCGAATCCCACCAGCATCAAAAGCGCAAATTCCCGTTCCCGGGAACGTACTTCCAAACACATCCCTACGCAAATTCCCACTCGAAACAAGCGCAAAAATCCGCGCACGGGAAAGCATTTACAAGCTGATTTCCACAAAAATTTCTCATCAAGTCAAAATGGGGAAATAAAGGCGGTCGTACATGAAAGACTCGGCACATCCCACCAGCATCAAAAATGAAAATTCCCACTCAAAACAGATGCAAAATCCCGTTCCCTGGGACGCCTTTCCAAACACAGCCTTACGCAAATTCCCACTCAAGACAAACACAAAATCCCGCGCACGAGAACGTACTTCCAAACACATCCCTACGAAAATTTCCACTCCCCGCGAACGAACCCCCGGAATTTATGCAAAATTTTCACACTGCAATCACCTTTGAAAACTCCTCTTCATTAATTGTCTTTATACCCAACTCCTGGGCTTTTTTTAGTTTTGCACCGGCGGATTCGCCTACCACAAGATAATCTGTTTCTTTGGTAATTGCGGAATGTACTTTGCCACCATTTTGCTTGATTAAATTTTTGGCCTGATCACGGGTGAAATTTTTCAAAGTGCCGGTTACTACAAAGCTTTTTCCGTTCAAGCTGCCGGAAACGACAGGAGAATTTAATTTAAGTGTGATACCGACATCGTGCAATTTCCCGAGATATTCCTGATTTTTTTTCCTATTAAACCATTCGAACAAAGTATCGCCAATTTTGTCGCCGATACCTTCGATGTTTTTCAGATCGTCAAGGCTAAAGCTTTTGATGACTGCTACAAGTTCCATGATAGTCATGGTAGTCCCTACCGATTTATTTTTAGAGCGCCTGTCGGCATCCAGGCTCTGCTGGATCTGCCTACTTAAGTCATAACAGCTCTGCTCTCCAAGATAGCGAATTCCCAAAGCAAAAAGAAAGCGATCGAGTACTGGCTGCTTTGATTTTTCAATACTTGTGAATAAATTACTTGTTCGCTTTTCCTTGAAAAGTTCAAGTCTCATCACCTCTTCCTGTTTCAACAGAAAAATATCGGCGGCGTCACGGATCAAACCTCCTTCCATAAGCTGATTCACTACGCTTTCACCAAGTCCATCAATGTCAAAAGCTTTTTTGGAAACAAAATGAATGATGCCCTCTTTCTCACGGGCGTAACAATTATTATTGCTGCAATAGTAAGCCGCTTCATCTTCCTTTCTGCTAATGGGAGAGCCACAAATTGGACACTCTTCCGGAAAATGAAAAATCTTTTCTTTACCGGTACGTAGATCTTTCAAAACCTCAACTACCTCTGGAATTACATCTCCGGCTTTTTGAATAATGACGGTGTCACCTATTCTGACATCTTTTTTGCGGATCTCATCCTCATTGTGCAAAGTGGCACGAGAAACGGTGCTACCGGCTACCAAAGTCGGTGTCATCACGGCCACCGGGGTAATGGCTCCGGTGCGTCCAACCTGTAAAATTATATCTAAAATTTGACTGCTAACTTGAGCGGCCGGAAATTTGTAAGCAACGGCGTGGCGTGGAGCCTTAGCGGTAAAACCAATTTGTTTTTGCTGTGCGAGATCATTCACCTTTATCACGATGCCGTCAATTTCAAATGGCAAATTTTCGCGTTTCTTATGCCACTTATTACAAAAATCAATCACTTCATCGATTGTGGAAAATTTGTGATAATCAGTACAAACCTTGAGACCGAGCTTGCGAAGCTTCTGCAGAACATTTTCTTGGGTTTTTATGTCATCATGAAGATTATTGCGATCTAGATGATAGACAAACATATCCAATTTTCGACCGGCGGAAATGGCGGGATCGAGCTGGCGCACTGAGCCGGCTGCGGTATTGCGCGGATTGGCAAAAAGTGGCAAGCCGGCTGCAGCTTGAATTTTGTTCAATGCTTCAAAGCTTTTTTTGGGAAAAAATACTTCGCCGGAAACTTCCAGATCAATTTCCTCATTTAGTTTTAAAGGAATCGATTCAATGGTTTTGACCGAATGGGTAACATCTTCGCCAGATTTGCCATTACCGCGGGTAAGAGCGCGGATCAATAGTCCTTTTTCGTATTGGAGAGTGATATTCAGCCCGTCAATTTTGAGTTCACATACAAATTCGATCGGGGCAGATACAAATTTACAAATTCTTTCATGCCAATCTTTAATTTCTTCCGCTGAAAAAACATCGGCAAGACTCATCTTTGGGCTTTTGTGAGGCAATTCCCTGAATCTTGCTGAGAGGATGCTACCTACACGCTGAGTGGGAGAATCCGGCGTGATAAATTCGGGAAATCTGGTTTCCCAATCAATCAATTCGCGCTTGAGGGAATCACGAACAGATTCACTGACTTCAGATTGATCCAGGACAAAATATTTGTAATTTAAATCCTGAATTTTCTCTTTCAATTTGGCTATGCGCAGCCCAGCTTCTTGCCGATTCATGATGTTTGGTTATAGTTCTTCGTCTTGCCCGACTCGCTCAATTTTGCTATAATTTGGAGATTAATTCAATTTAAAAAATATATGGCTGAGACAGCACCGCGGGAAGTAACAACCGTCACCGTACCACCGGCAACTCCGGAGGCTGCACCGCTACCACTGTCGGTGCCGGCTGATCAAGCTCCAATAGAAGTCGCCCCAGCAATACAACGTCGTGAGCCTGCAGAAGCAGTGGCACGGGTGGCGTCCGAGGTAATAGAGGGACCAAAAGAAACCACAAACAATCCTACTACAGTTGCACCCGAGACACCGTCCGCAAACGAAGATGATTTGCCGGATAATGAATACTCAGAGCAATATCGTGCAAAAAAGGCTGAATTTGAGGCTGGCAATGAGGGAACTAATCCAATGCAGGCTCTTTATTTAGCTTTTCTTCTGATGGCTGCCAAATACAGTCATCTGGCTTATGTGCTGATGCCGGGGAGTTATCAAAATGAAATATGGGAATCTGATAAATATAAGAACATGGTTCTGGAAGGGGAAGGCGATCAGGATCAAAAAAGCAAGGTTTTAGCCCCGAACCCAACAAGGACCGCCGAACAAATTGCAGAAGATTTTGCAAATGAGGCTAGAAACCAAGGCAGGCTGGGAAAAGAAAAAGCGTCGACAAGGTTTGTAGCCAATGTACTATGGGGTATTACGGATATTTATGACGCGGCGACTTTGTGTGCCAAACTGGTTCATACGAAGAGATTTGCCAGTGATGGTAAGGATGTTAATCTTTACAGATTCGGGCCTTCTTTTGACGTATTTAAAGCGAATCCTATTAAAAAGGGTACGTTAATTGTTTTCATGCCGGAGCCGATGAAAGGTGAAAAAGTAGTGGCATATGCGACTGATGGAGAGGGTAATTTCGAATATTACAATGTGGGTAGAGGTAAAACCGAGAAAGATGTTACCGGGATCATAAAATTCAACATAAAGGATAAAGATTGTCCGGTGAAAATGATGGGATTGTTGACAATCATGGTGCCAAATCTTGAAAAATTTGCGGTTGCTAAGGAGGCTGCTCCGACGGTGGAAAAAACGGTATTGGAAACAATTGAAGCTGAAAATGCCCTCGTGGCAAGGATGATTGAGGATTATGAATCTAATAAGTCTGAAGAAAATTTGCAAACATTAAAAACTGCGGCACGTGATAATTTTAATCTTGCTGAAAAAGAATATCAAAGATTGGAGGCTGAAGCAAAATCTGCTCAGGATAATGATGTGGCAAATGCGGCGATGAAAAATGCAAAAAAATTGCTTGACGTTGCAACGAAAAATAGAGATGCAGCTGAAAAACTTAGACACCCCTAAATAACACATTGTTTTTCAACTCAATTAGCATAGAATAAAAAAAATGGCGGATAATACTACTAAAAATCAAGGGGCGGCGGTAGGCGCAGTGGCGACTGCGACAGCCGGAACAGGTTCGGCAGCCGGCATTCCAGGTCAAAAGACCAAGCAAGGTACGGCAGGCAGCGATGGCATTGTCATTGATAAAAATAAATCAAAAGAACAATACATTACTGAAGCGGAAGCAAAATATATTGTGCCGGCGATTATTCGGGATAAATTTTCGGATTTGGTAAAATTGATTTATGAAACGGAATCAATGAATGAGGAAGAGCGTGAATATTGGCTCCAAATTATGCCAATAATGAGTGAAGAACAGATCGTGAAATTCAGGGATATTCTGATCAATGAAAGAGATCAATTGGCCAAGTTGGATAAGGATTACAATCAGGAGATGAGCAGAATTGACAAAAAGGCTCCGACTCAACCTCTGGATGGAGGTAAGCGCAAAGAGACAATAGATAAAATAAAGCAAGCTGAAGCTGTTTCCCAGACAACGGAAAAAAGCGAGGAGGAAGCGCTGCTCAGTCAATTGAACAACATTTAGAAAAGCAGCTTTATTCTACAGGCTGACCATTTTTGGCCAACATTTTTGCCGTTACTATCAATCTTTTCAAATTGGTGCCAACAGGCGTACAGGTGATCAGAGTAATGCGATCGTCGGGAGTTTGTTTCAGAACTTCAATATTGTCGGGCATGACAACCTTTATTTCATTCACTTCGTAAATATATTTATCCTGATTGAAGTAGATTACAATTTTGTCCCCTTTTACCACCTCATGCAGTAGCGCGAAAACGTCCTTAAATCGTCCGGGATCCCAGGGAAAATAAGAGCTGTGACCGGTGATGACCACATTGCCGGTCTGGCCGGGCTGGCTGGTGCCGGGATAGTGGACTACTCCGTCCTGCAGTGCTTTTTGCATCTGATCTTCCAGAGCATCCCAATCACGTTTTATCAGATTATCACTGCTTATTTTGACGATGGGAATATTCTGATTTATACGGGGAATAATGATGCGATCATCAGATGGAGCGATTTCCATCTCCAGAGGCGGAATTTGTTTCTTCTGAATTGTCGGATTATTGCTGGTTCGGAGGTTTTGAACGAAATTCATCGGTTGATCATCAACAAGCTGAATCAAAGGACTCGTTTGACTAGAGCCGAACCATTGATGCCATTTGCTTTGTGCTATCTGGTAGTAAGCCGACCAGTTTAAAGCTAAAAAACCAATAATGAGGATGATGATGCTGGCAAGAAGTTGACGGCCGGCATCTTTCAGAATGCTCTTCAGGTCTCGTTTTTCCTCGTGCTGAGCGACATGGTTGACATTGACGTGTCCCACGTGAGCGTGAGCGGCTACTGGTTCGGGAATCCCAAGATGCAATTTAAACGAGTGGTTTCTTTTTAAATCCTCTTCCTGAAATGGCTTTTGATTTGTACTCATTTTTTTAATAACAATCTGTAGAGTATACCTTATAATTTGCGTTTTCTCAAGCTATATGTGATAATTTGGTTCATCTTTTCAAAGAAATTATGGCAGTTGTTTCTTACGAAAAATACTTCAAGATTCCCGAGATGATTAGACAAATAGCAGCCTATTTGCCGAATTTTGATGCAGAAAAATTCAAAAAAGCTTTTGAGTTTGCCGAGCAGGCTCATCAGGGTCAATTTCGCAAAGATGGTAAAACTCCTTACATCGCTCATCCCGTGGAAGTTGCGAAAATTCTAACATCGCTGCATGCCGATGAAGATACTTTGGTAAGTGCACTACTGCATGATGTACCGGAGGATACCGAGAGGACAATTGAAGAAGTAAAAGCCGCTTTCGGAGAAAAAGTGGCTTTTTTAGTTGATGGAATAACCAAATTGTCCAAGGTGTATTATCAGAATGACATGCCACAGAGGCAGATCGAGTCATTGAAAAAGCTTTTCCTCCACAGTAGTGAAGATTTAAGAGTAATTTTGATAAAGTTGGCTGACAGGCTGCATAATATGCGGACTCTGGGCAATATTCAGGAAGTGAATAAAAGGTTGCGTATCGCAGGGGAGACATTGGAAATTTACGTGCCGATTGCCAATTTGCTGGGAATACAGGTTTTAAAATCACAACTGGAAGATTTATGCTTCAAAAACATATTGCCGATTGAATATGAGAAACTGGATGAAAATTTTAAAAAAAATGAAAGCCGCAGGTCGAAATTATCACAGGACTTTATAAAAATCGTGCAGGGCTGCTGTACCGACCATAATATAAAAACAAGGATAAGCCGTAAACTAAAAAGTCTTTACAGTATTTACAAAAAAATCTCGTCTATGGGTAAAACCGTGGACCAGGTAGATGATAGAGTCGCCATAAAGTTGGTAGTGGAAAATGTACCTGATTGCTACCATGTTTTAGGCTTGATACACAGTAAATTCGTGCCGATTAATGATAGATTCAGAGATTATATCGCCAATCCAAAAAACAATGGATATCAAAGTTTGCACACAACTGTTTTTGGCAGTGAAGGTGTGATGACCGAGATACAAATAAAAACCGGAAAAATGGATGCCGAGCTGGAATACAGATGTATAACCGATGAAAAACATTCAGGCTGGGTAAATAAAATTTTGGAAATTGAAAAAAACCAAAAGACCAGTGAGGATTTTCTGGATAATATCAAAGCAGATATTTTTGAAGACAGAATTTTTGTATTTTCACCCAAGGGACTGCCGATCGACTTGCCGAAAGGAGCTACGGCTCTGGATTTTGCCTATGCAATTCATACGGATGTGGGAAATTACGCGCTAAAGGCGGATATTGATGGTGAGATCAAGCCAATCAGCGTGGCTTTAAAAACCGGAGATGTGGTGAAAATAGTGTTGAGTAAAAAGGCCACTCCGGAATTATCCTGGCTATCACTGGTAAAAACAAATTCGGCTAGAAATAAAATCCTGGAATACTTCAAGAAAATCAATAGAAGCAAGAAGATAAATGTGGGCTTAAAAATCTTGCAAAAGCAATTTGATATCTTGGGGTTGGGGCTGGTTGAAAATGTTAATTTTAAAAAAATCAGCGGTAGAATCAAGGAAGAAACCGGAAAAATCTATCAATCTCGTGATGACATTTATGCGGCGGTGGCGGAGGGAGAAATTCAAACCGATGATGTGATTGGGCATGTTGATGGTTCAGGATTAAAAAATTTAAACGGAAAACCGATAAGAATTGATTTGCGTATTGTGGCAAAAAACCGCTTTGGCTTATTACGGGAAATTTCGGAAATTTTGTATAATAATGTTTTAGACATGTACTCTCTGAAAGGCTGGGCTTCAAAATATGAGACCGATGCCTTCTTCAGTGCGGAGATTCTAATAACAAATCTGGATGTATTGAGTCACATTTTTGACGAAATTGAGCAGGTTGAAGGGGTGACGGGTATTTACAGATTATCAACAAAAGGCATAACACTATTCACGATTACGTCTTCCATGGCGGCATTACTATGGATTGCTCATGGCTTTATTATTCGTACTCTAAGTCAATCTTCACTAATGCTCGGACACCCCTGGATCACGGATTTTCTTATTTACCTGGGGTTGTTTTTGATGATAGTGGCGGTGCTATTGGTAAGAAATTTGGCTCAGAAATACTTTCCCTTTATGCGTAACAGAAGACTGCTTTGGATGATTTCGTTTATATTGCCGGTGGTGGCAAGTACGGTATTATTTTTTGAAATGATCTATTTCGATCTGAAACTAAACTGGATAACCACGCTGATAGAAGTGGTGTTTGTTTATGCTTATCTCTTGATGAATTATATCCATTTCAGGAAAACTATGAAGCAAATTTGAAATGCATTACATCTCCATCTCTCACCTGATACTCTTTGCCTTCCAGCCGCATAAGTCCATGCTCTCTGACTCCCGATTCTCCACCATACTTGACGAAATCCTCCCAGAAAATTACCTCGGCTTTGACAAAACCTTTTTCAAAGTCGGTGTGAATTACACCGGCGGCCTGCGGAGCGAGGGTGCCCTGTCTGATAGTCCAGGCGCGACTTTCTTGGGGACCGGAGGTCAAATAAGTGATTAAGCCAAGTGTTTTGTAAGCGGAGCGGATGAGATGGTTCAATCCGGTTTCGGCAATATTGAGAGACTTCATGTATTCGGCAATTTCCTCGGCCTTTAGTTCTCCCAGGTCTTCCTCCAGTTTGGCGCAAATGGGAATAATTTTATCCTGATCCGTTATGCCGAGCTCAACGGCATATTTTGCCAAATTAATTTCAGCCAATTCGGATTCCGGAATATTGATAATATACAAATTTGGCTTCATGCTGAGGAGATGCAGGTCTCGAAGTGCCGTTTTTTCCTCATCTGTTAAGGAAATGTTAGCGGCCAATGTGCCACTCTTCATTGCATCCATCACTCGATTCAATAATGCAGCGTATGTTTTTTTTTCCTTATCGCCGGATTTGGCGTCGGAATTGGCTTTATGCAAACGATTTTCCATAGTCTGAATGTCGCTGAGCAAGAGTTCGGATTCTATCACTTCCCTATCCAATTTGGGATTAATGCTGCCATGAACGTGCGTGATATTGGGATCGTCGAAAATACGGATAACATGCCCGATAGCTTCACATTCGCGGATATGGGAAAGAAATTTATTGCCCAGACCTTCACCGGTGCTGGCACCTTTTACCAAACCGGCAATATCTACAAATTCGACCGCCGCAGCAATAACTTTCTCCGACTTGGAAACTTTACTCAATTCCAGCAGGCGATGATCGGGAACCTCAACTATGCCAATATTGGGATCGATGGTGCAGAAAGGATAATTTGCGGCGTTGGCACTTTTTGTCCTTGTGAGAGCGTTAAAGAGCGTGGATTTACCAACGTTTGGCAGGCCGACAATTCCAATTTTTAGCGACATGAGGTTTTAGTTAATTGATTTCAGGGCTTTTAATAATTCATGAACGGTGAGCTGACCGGACGCTGTTTTATGCGCCGCGCGCATGGGTGCGTACATTAGATAATTACCCAATAAATGTCCAGCCAGGCGGGTGAGGCGGCCATATTTCCCCATGCAAAGGCAGATTGATTTTTGGCCTTTATCGCTTTGTTGACCCAGAAAACAGAGCACATTGAGAGAATCTGAAATTGAATTGGCTTGAGTGGCAATTTTAATGATCCCGGTGGAAATTTCCTTCATTTGTTCAGCGATTTTGTTGAGCTGGGATAAAGATGGAGTGGACTTGAAATTATGATAAGAAATGATTATCCGGATAGAAGGGAAAGCTTTTTTTATTGCTTGAATAAGACTTTTAGCGGTTTTCACATCCAGGTCGATGTAGGCCGTTTTTTTTACAGTTTTTAAGATGTATGATATGCGCCGAGAATCAAATTTGCTGACTTTATAAATCAAGGGCTTCGTGGTGTTGTCATCTATTAAATGTGTATTTCTATTATCCAAATCTTGAATTTCATCGAACCAAATTTCCACCAAATCCGCGAGTTTTTGGGCTTTTCTCAATTCCTTTAACACCAATCGTGTTTTTATTTGTTTAATCGGAACGCATACTTTCATAAGATGAATCTATAAAAAAATGACCCACATAGCAATTTTAAAAGTTATGTGAGTCAAATTTTTCAGATAATCTTTTGAGAAGCCGAAGCTTTCAAAGGAATATCAGAGGGCGATTCCAGAGAAATCCGAAGACTTCAGAGAAAACGTTGCAATGAGAGCAATCGCAGGAGATAAGATCGTGAGACCGTACTTCCCATGAATCACTTTCAATTGCAGTAGTATAATAACATAAAATATTTAAATAAGCAAGGCCTTATACTTCATTTTATTCCAAGGATTTGTATAATTGTTGCCCAGTGGCCTATCAAAGCCATTTTACTATCTAACCAAAACCGATATGAAGAAGTTCCTTGTTAGCTTGGCAGTGCTAAGCATGACAGCTGTACTTTTCACAGCTTGCACACCAGCTGAAAAGACCCCAGCAGTAGAAGCAGAACCTGCCGCAACATCAGCTACAGTAACTCCGGATGCTGCTGCAACTGCTACAGATCCAGCCATGGCTGCGAAGACTGAAGTTAAAGTTGATGCTACAACTGAAACCAAATAATTGGTTTTAATAATCTGAAAAAGGCCTCTTGTAATGAAGAGGCCTTTTTTAATAATTATTTTTTTATTGTAAAAGTTCGCCGCTTAACTCTATAGAATCCAGTACTGTCAGTTTTTCTTCTCCCCTGATCGAACGATGGGAACGTTCCCGGCGCAAGCCGGCGATATGTTTTTTTATTTGGGCAATGAGACGATCTTTGGAAAGATCCACGGCTCTGGATATCTGATGGCTGGCTTCAGTCCCAACAAGTGACTTGGTGGGAAGAACGAGACATAATTCCACCTGAAAAGCATCGTGTTTATTGAATTTCTCGATGGATACTTTGAGTAACACCGCGTCTTGTGAAAATT
This sequence comes from uncultured Candidatus Peribacteria bacterium, assembly GCA_964480115.1. GTDB lineage: Bacteria > Patescibacteriota > Gracilibacteria > UBA1369 > LOWO2-01-FULL-3 > JACRIB01. Next base: position 33,637 of record CAYZOB010000043.1, on the reverse strand, counting down.
TCGTGAGCAACTGTCGGATCGCGGGCAGCTTCTGATTAACATATGCAACAAAAGAGCTCTCCTCCTTTTTTTCCAGATTTTTCTGAAAGAAAGTAACTTCCATAGATCAAATTGTTAAATGATACTAGAGATGATTTAAATTATAGCACTTTGGAAATTAAGCGCAATTTGTTAAAATCTTTTTAAGATGATGAGCATTGTTCAGACAAAAAGATTACTACCTGCCGAACTTGTGACGAGACTGCAGTCCGGTTATGGTCAATTTGTTTTTGAAAATATTTTGAAAGGTTTTAGCTGCGAAAGAGCGACTGTAATCAGAATAAATACTTTGAAAACAAACACTCAAATTATGATGAATTCCTTAAGAGAAATGAACGTGCGTTTTGAGCGAATAAAATTCTTGCCGAATTCATTGATAATTCTGAATAAAGATGAGAAATTTTTTGAAAAATTACCAATGTATGCTAAAGGCGAAATATATTTTCAGGGAATATCTTCCCAATTGCCGGTAATGTTTCTGGAGCCGCAACCGGGAGAAAGAATTTTGGATATGTGCGCAGCTCCAGGTTCGAAGACGGCGCAAATGGCTATTAGCATGCAAAATAAGGGCGAAATCGTGGCTAATGAAAAAGATCAAATTCGCCATGAAAGATTGAAGTATAATCTGGAAAAACAAGGCATAGGAATAGCGAGTTGCGTCTTGGGTGACGGTGGTGAGTTGGGAGAAAAATATCCGGAATATTTCGACAAAGTTCTTTTGGACGCGCCCTGTTCAGCTGAGGGACGGATCCAAATCCAGGATCAGAGAACTTATAAATTTTGGTCGGAGAAAGTTGTAAATCAGAATGCAAAATTACAGAGAAGATTATTTAGAACGGCGGTGAAAGTGTTGAAGACGGGAGGCACTTTGGTTTATTCCACTTGTACTCTGGCTCCTCAAGAAAATGAGCAACTGATCAAAACTCAACTGGAAGAATTTCAGGGATCGCTTAAATTGGAAAAAATCGATCTGGATTTCAAGTATAAACTACCGGTTTTTGAAGGCATGTTTGCCGCGATTAAAGCCATGCCCAGTATAATTTCCGAAGGTTTTTTCGTCGCAAAATTAAGGAAAGTATAAATATATTCGATCAAGTGCGACGAAAATTAATTAAAACGGAAAGCAGGAAGATGGTGATTGACACGAGAGTAATAGTTCCCCCACTGGCCCAGCCCAAATAATATGAAATAAAAAGTCCGGACATAACGGAAAAAATCGAAATTAAAATAGAGAGCAACAGGGTTTTTAAAAAACTTTTGCCATATTGCATGGCCGCTATTACAGGAATTACCATTAAAGCCCCGACTAAAAGTATTCCCACTATTCTCATTGAGAGAGATACTATTATTGCCGCAAGAACCACAAGTATCCGATTTAACCTCTTTACCGGCAAGCCGCTGACGGTTGCCAATTCTTCATCCAAAGAAATAGCAAAAAGTTGGCGATAGATATAAACAATGGTGCCCACGACAAGGATTCCCAAACTTAGAATCAAGATCAAATCAGTGGTTGTTACTGTCGCGATGCTGCCAAAAAGCACAGCGGAAAGGTTCAAATTCAAACCATGTGAAGCGCTGATCAAAACTGAGGCCAAAGCTAATCCTCCCGACAAAAAAATGGCCAGTCCCGATTCACCCAATACCTTGCCTGAACTGCGTAATTTTTCCACGCTGAGCGCGGTAAGAATTGAGACGGCAAGCGCGGAAATAATTGGCTGTATGCCTAAAATCATGGCTCCGGCGACTCCGGCAAGCGAGACGTGGGCTAAAGTATCCGCCATGAAAGAATACCTCCGCGTGACCAAAAAAATGCCGACCAAGGGGGCGATTATGGCAATGGCAAAGCCGGCAATAAATGCTCTGATCATGAAATCGTAATTGAATATATCAAGCATGATCGTGATGGTGTTGGTGATGAATAAAACTTTTGTCCCTACCGTAAAGAGCCTGGAGGTCTTCATGCCTACAAGAAGAAGCAAGTCGACGATTGAGACAAAAAACATTGTTTACTTCTTTGGCAACTACATCGATATCGTGAGAGACTATGATTATAGTCAGTTTGTGTTCCAGATTAAGATGTTTAAGCAGGGTGTAAAAATGCCCGGTGGCCTTGAAATCCACGCCGGTGGTGGGTTCATCCAGAATAAGAATGTGCGGCTCAGAGGCCAAGGCTCTAGCAATAAATACACGTTGTCGCTCGCCGCCGGAAAGGCTGTCAATTGAGCGGTCACGAAACTGTTCCACTTCGGCATCTTTCATGGCCGCATCGATAGTTCGCTGATCCGCTCCAATACATCCACTGTCAACTATCTCTTCAACTGTTGCCGGGCATTGAATATTGCTTTGCACAATGCGCTGCGGCACATAACCAATTTTGCCATTTTTCCTGGCCTGCTCGGGAGGTAAGCCAAAGATACGAATGACTCCGTGCTGGGGTTTCAGCAAGCCGGTAATGAGTCTAAGTAAAGTAGTTTTTCCCCCACCATTTGGCCCGACTAAGCCGATATAGTCCCCTGCTTTTATCTCGCAGGAGACATTCTCCAGGACAGGATTATGCTGATAGTTGAAACTGAGATTTTCAATGGAAATTACTGATTTTTCAGGGTGATTTATTGGCATTGCATTGCGGTGCGTAAATTTTTGAGATTTTTCTGCATAAGAATTAAATAGTCTTCGGATTTGGCTTCCTCTGCAGCCGTAAGACCCTCTATAGGATTCAGCAATAGTGATTCGGCACCAACTTCTTGGGCCAGAGTTTCGGAAAGTTTCGGACTGACCAGGGTCTCAAAGAAGATGTGTTTAATGTTATTTTTTTTGGCTAAATCAGCGAGTTCCGCCAGACGTTTTGGAGATGGTTCCGCTTCGGGGGAAAAACCGGCGATGGGAAGGCTCTCAAAGTTATATTCCTTCGCCATGTAGCGGAAAGCGTCATGAGATGTGATAATTTTTCTGATTTTGCAATTGGCAAGACCGTCACTATATTCTTTATCCAAAGCTATCAGATCACCGAGGAGGCCGGTGGCATTCAGTTTGTACTGTGTGGTGTGAATAGGATCGGTCTGCATGAAGGCATCTCTAACAGCTGTTGCTTCTTCTTGAAAAGATTTGGGATTCAACCATACGTGCGGATCCATAACGGTCTTGCCGTCTACCTTTTCCGCTGCTCTTAAACCGGAAATATTATCAGCCCAGCTGTCTACACCATAGCCATTCGCGATGAATAGTTTTGAATTTTGGATCATGGCCAGATCTTGCGGAGTAGGTTCATAATCGTGTGGTTCGATGCCTGATGGAGTGACCTGAATTACTTTCACATAGTCTCCACCGATTTCCTGAGCAAGATAAGTCAGAGGGTAAAAAGTGGTTGTGACACTCAGCTTATTTTTATCTTTGTTGTCGATGGCCCGGCTTGTGCAAGCCGTAAAAGTGAGTAGCAGAATTGTGGCTAAAATTTTCTTCATATACAGGAGGCGCATTGACCGAAAAATTCAAAATAGTGATTTTGAATTTGAAATTTAGGATTTTTCGTACGAATGGATTTGATAAAATCTATATCATCCAGATGAATTTCCTCGACTTTGTGGCAGGTTTTACAGACAAACTGGTGGTGGCAGTGTGTTTTTTCGTGGCAGTTTAGTTCCTGGCAGGCGAGATAACCGTTTTGCTCTTTATTGAAATGGACCAGATTGAGCTTTTGAAAGGATTCCAGGATGCGATAGACGGTGGAAGTATTGATTTTCATTTTTAGCTTTTTAGCCAAGGCGGAGATTTCGTAAGCATTTAGGCTTTGCCGAGATTTAGCGAGAATATCAAGTACTACGCATCTGGTTGCGGTTATTTTCATGGTGTTTTCCTTGAGAATTTTGAGAGCGTGATCTTTGTAGTTCATGATAGCAGTAAAGGTTATTGCAATAATATTGCATTTAGCCAGAAAGGCAAGAATGTATGGCTTTGTTACCAACGATGAAGTTCCCCCGCTTGATAAATTGTGTTATAATATCAATATGGAAAAATTAATATGTAAGTCCCACAAACTAAAGATTTCACCGGGACAGGAACAAGTGTTTGCCGCCATCAGAAAAGAGATGGGTGAAAATATCGGGCTTTTCGAGAATCTGGGATTACCGATTGCTTATGTGGGCAAAGACAAAACCCCCCTTACCCCTTATGAAGGATTGAAAGACCAGATGAGTCCTGAGGAATACTTCAAATACGTTTGCCAGCTGATAGATACACCTCAAGATATACATAACATAATCAATAAACCATTTATGAAGTGGCAGGCGGATACTCCTGCGGATGTGATTCAGGATCAGCTGAATGAAGCGGATGTTACATTGGCAAATGGTGGTGCCGATTGTGACAATATTTCTTGGGTGGCTAAACGTCTTTTTGAAGCCCTTAGCTGTAAAACCGGTTTCGATTATAAGCCGAGGGTTATAGTGATCGGTACTCATGCGGTTTGTATTTATAACGATAAGGATGAAAAAATGTATTCCATTGATCAAGATGCTAAAGTCGAACCTTTTATGGATATTTATCAGGCATCTCAAGAATTCAAAGGTGTCAAAGGCAAGAAGAATCCCAAGGAAATTTTTTTGAAAGCTGATGCTCAGGTTCAGTTTACAATTTCTCAGGATCCGGAAAATCTGGAAAAAACATATGAATCATTGGGAGTACGCTTTAGATTTGACTATGCTAAAAACGCTGATTTTCTCAAGTTCTTACCAAAGGATTGGAAAAAATTTGAGAGGTGCGAATTGTATTTCAGACAAAAGGCAGTGACTGTCTTTTATCAGTTTGGTGTTCTCGCTCAGGAGAATCTTGCGGATGGAACAGAAGTAACTTATACAGGCAAAAATGATTATCAAATATCGTATCCTACCGGTGAAGTGGAAAGAGAACACTTTCATAATGGAAAAATTACTCAAAGGGATTTTAAAGACGGGAGTGCAGAATTATATGATAAAAAAACAGGTGAAAAATATCAAGTTAATAAGCCTGATGGTAGCACGTTAGTTTTCAAAAATGGAAAACTGAGACAGAAAAACTTTCCGGATACGGATGCGCTGGAATTCGAGGTTTACGAAGAGACGGGCGAGGTTTTTCAAAGGGGTTTTAGAAGTGAAAAATCGCCTTATAAATCAGAATGGTATGAGAATGGCAAACTTGTACAGGTGAAGACTTGGGAAGGGGAAATTATCAAAAAATAGACAATTATGTGAAAGCTTACACTCTCAGCCTTGACTGATTATTTTGACGAGTAAGCCAAGCAGTGGTAAGAGTAGGTCTATTTAAATTTTCTCAAAGGATGGCTGGAAAACTAAATAACCTATGGTGTGTGACCGGACTGCCCGGTGCCGGAAAAACAACTCTTGCCGGAAAACTTGTAGAAACCGGCGATTTTGAAAGTGTGGAGAGGGACAGTTATTTTGATAATTTCAACAATAAGTTTGGTTATACGAAATTTGCAGATTTACTCGATGTGGCTTCCACATTTAACACCACCGAGGCAGTTGAATCTGTCTTCAAGGAGTACATAGACTCAATGCAAAGTGAACTTCACTTTTATATCAGCTGGATTGAAAGTTTGGGATCATACATTCCAGATCAATATCTGACATTTTACCGCCAACTCAGAAAGCTATCTTGTTTACAATTTTTAGATGTTTTGACCAGTCCCTCATACACAACACTGCTGGCTGATCTCATAGGTTTCTTTGCGATTTGCAGATGTACAACCGATGCCGCAAATCAAGCAAAAGAAAACATGGACAAACAATTGCTTTTGGATAACCCTGAACTTGTTTGTAATGAGCCACGTGATGTAACAAGAATTCACCTATTGAATAATGGCATTGCTCCCCGGCTACTAATTCTGAATAGTACCAGAGCTCATATTTTGAGAGTGACTCAAGACCCTGAACGTCGAAGATCAGGTATGCACGGCCGTTGTGATCCTGAAAACGTGTTAAATCATGACGCATATGATCCAAAAGAAGACTGGGAGCGGGTTTTAGTTGTAAATGGCCCCCTTGTTCCTAAAGTTATACGCGAAGTCATTCACGGAAAATTACTTAGAGGCGTAGGTCAAGATGTGATTGGCATGATTAAAATGTTTAGAGAGGGTTGATTTTGATCTACTCCCCATACAGTGTTCCCTTCGATAGCATTCGAGTTATAGGTCATCTCTATTTCAAATTTCTCCTTGAGCTTTTGAATCAAGGTTGAAGACAGAGGACGAAATTTGTTTAATCTTTGAAGTTTTTCGTATCAACATGAATAGACAAATACAGGTTGGATAGCTTTAATTCATCCTATCCAACCCTATTGGTCAACGTGAAATATACCTTCGAGTAAACCTGCTTGTCGGCAGGCAGGCGCGCAGCGGTTTGGAATGGATTTACAACTAGTCATACTTGACCATCACTAGTTAATCATACTATACTATAGTTAACTAGTTATACCATGCTATCATTTCCTTAACTTCAAAATAAAATGTCTTATTTTACAGAGAAAAACCCTGAATACTATCATACTATAATTTATTCCAATTCACCTTGGATAATGAATCCAGAACGCTTAAGGATACCAGAGCTTTTTAAACGTGAGGCTTTTTTTAGAGTAAAAAAACAAATGGAAGCTTCTCACGAAATGGCTGTACTAATTAAAGGACCAAGGCGCGTAGGCAAAACTGAAATTCAGAAACAATTAATTTGGTATCTAATTAAAGAGAAAAAAATTGATCCAAAAAAGGTACTATATTTGTCATTTGATGATGTTCAAATTCAAGCTGAAAAACCTAGCAATCGCGAACGTTTTGTTCAAGATATACTCAATACGTGGGCCCAAGTTTTGGGATGGAATTCATACGATGAAATTGATACTACTGCATATTGCTTTTTCGATGAAGTGCAAGCTGTTAGCGGGTGGGCAAATCTTTTAAAAAATAGGATAGAAAGAAATCCTAAAGTGCGCATTGTTTTATCCGGATCTGCAGCACATTCTATTTTCGATAAAGCACTTAAAATACTCTTGGGACGTGTTACATCAGAAAAGTTGACTACATTTTCATTTAGGGAATATTTAGCAAAAAATAATATAATAAAAAATGACCTACTCGCTGAAGTTTATAAAACACAACTTAATTTTGAAAAAGAATTATCAATTTCAAAACTTTCAAACAGCTTACAAAAAATCTTGTCAGGATTTACCCATGATATTTTTCGTAAACATGTTACTGGTTACCTGAAAGATGGCGGCTTTCCTCAAATTTGGAAAATTGACGCTGACAATATAATTGAAAAGGCTCATTTCATTGATGAAAATTACGTTAAAAAGGTAACACTTGAAGATTTAATGCTCTTGCAGCAAATTAAAAAACCGGAATTATACGAAAGATTTTTAAGACATCTATTTTCTCGTCCTGGTCAGGAATATAACCAAAATAAGGCAGCTGGTGAGCTTGGGACTACCGTTACAACATTGTCTGAAGGTATAAAACTACTGGAACAAACAGATTTGTTAATCTTTGTTGAAAAATTCTCTCATAAAGCAGAGCCACTGAGAAGAAAAAATTTGAAAATTTATCCAATTGATTTAATGTTAAATTTTGCAACTACCAAAATGATTCCTAATCTTGCGGATGATAATTCAAAAGGTGTAATCGCAGAGACTTTGACAGCCCAGGCTATTTATCGATTGAGAGGATTAAGTAATCTTGCTTATTTAAAATCGGATGCTGTAAATAATACTGGAGAAATTGATTTCTATCTTAGATCTGATACTCATGACTGCCCTATAGAAATTAAATACAAGAATAGCATAAATGCTGCCGATGTTGATTTCTTGAGAGATGTAATTAAAGAGAAATCTCTACCTGGTGGTATATTAATTACTCCACAGTCTTGGGACTTACATCAGAATGTCTACAATATACCTCTTTGGGCATTTTTATTAATTAGTTAATATAATGAGTTCCTATGATTCTTTCTTCGTGTAAACTCATGTCAGGACTGAATTTAAAGGTGTGTAAAGTGTAAAGTGGCCAGAAATGTCGCCAGTGGTGCCGTGAGATATTGCTGGGGCGTGTTCTACTATAGCAGTTTGGATGGCTAACCCCTAGGAGGAAAACTATCCTTGCCGTAAGAATTTTTACCTCTGATCTGTCCATTTGTCCCATGTAGCAAAAGTTCCGTTTGTTGATTTATGGCTATTTCACGTGCATAGGTAACGGCTTCTTTTTGGGTGGAGAATATTTTCGTAGATTTTTTAGAATTCGCTTTTTTAACTTTCCACCCTTCTTTTGATGGCACAACGTGCTGACCATCCTTAACAGCCATAACGTAAGCTCTAACTGATGGTGTACCATTTCTTACCGATTTGAGTGGTATAGTTTTCATATTGTTTAATTTTTAGTTATCATGTCCCTTATTTCTTCTTCAGAGTACCGTGTTTTCTCTAAAAAATCTAACATTTCCTTCTTGTTCCCAAACCTAATGACCGAAAATGACAAATGATCTTCCATCTTGTTTTTTGGCTGATATGAATTTTGAAATATTAAAATTTCGATATCTGGGTGCTGTCTAGCTATCCATAATGCTACTTTTCTTGATCCGGAATGAGTTTCATAGAATCTAATCTCCTGAATCCTTCTGTCTCTTTTATTGAAAGCAGCAAAACATCTTTTGAAATCATTGTTTTCCGGTAAAACCAAACATAGAACAGGAACATTATCAGACTTGAGTACGTGCTTTATTTTTATTTCTGTTCCTTCAATACTGGACAAGGTTGAATCAAAAACCAATCCTTCAAAATCGTCTGTAAAGAATTTCTCAATAAACTCACTTTTGCCTGAAGCACTGCCTCCGCACATCAAAACAATTTGTTTTCTCTTCATGCTTTTTAATTCTTCATCAAAAAGTTTGTTAGCTATCTTTGCAGATTCCACATGAAAATCATCGGCTTTATCTGGAGAATATCCAGGCAAAGACTTTTTCAATTCATCAATAGAAATTATTCTAACTTTCATAGTTAATATTTTCACCAAATTTTACATACATAGCAAGCCAAAAATACCTTCCTTTAAAAGTGGTGTGGTGCTCCATCGTAGACCTGCCTGCCGGCAGGCAGGCGCGCAGCGGTTCGGACTGAGCTAGCCGTACACACTTAAATTCTTCTTTACATAGAAACTAATAAATGGTATCATCAGTAGTGCTTCAAATAATACTTTATATAGTGCTATGAATAATATTGTAACTGCTCAAGAACTAAAAACTAAAGGGATGTCAGCTCTCAAGGAGAAATCAAAAAAATTTACTGAGACTTTCATCACCATTCGTGGTGAAAAAAGTTTTGCGGTACTTACTATGGAGCAGTATAATTACCTGAGAGAGTGTGAGCTGGAAGCCGCTTTAAAGGAATCCGAATCGGATTTAACCAACGGTAAATTCAAAGTAAAAACAGTGGAAGGCCACATAAAAGATTTGAAGAATGTATAAGTTAATAATCACTGAAAGTTATCAGAGGAGGGCAAAGAAATTTTTTGTAAAACATCCGGAAATTTTAAAGCAATACGAGAAAATTCTAAAAATACTTTGTTTAAATCCCCAACATCCATCTTTAAGATTGCATAAATTATCAGGAAGATTAGCCGGGCTATCGAGCGTTTCCATTAACATTTCCTACAGACTAATTATTCATTTTATTATCAAGGACGAACAAATCATCCCAATTGATATTGGGTCGCATGACGAGGTTTATTGATTAAAGGTGGTGCTCCATCGTAGACCTGCCTGCCGGCAGGTAGACGCGAAGCGGTTCGGACCGCAATTACAGCAAAACAGACAGTTCAGTTTTGACCATTGCCAGATGTGCACTCATCTCATTGAGTGAGAGATTTTCTTTCTCGTTTTTCGGATAAATTGCAATTGGTGTAAGAATTTTATTTATTTCAACCACGTATACATAGACACGATAACCACCGGATTTACCTTTATTTTCCGCTGAAACTCTAAACTTGTAGACTCCGTGGCCTATCGAAATCGCCTGATCTTTATTGAAACTAAAAAGAGCAGTTTTTATATTTTCTTTCAACTGATGGTTCTTTTTGGCAAGTCTTTTTAGCTGTTTGGCAAAATAATTACTGACCAGTACTTCATACATCTTCAAGTTGCTTATCAAACGACAAGCTTAATCTACTCTTCTTATCGAGCTTTTTCAAAACTTCTCCGAGTTCGTTAGCAACTTTTTCAAAACGCTTCTCTTCAGGAGTTTTGTGATATTTGTAGAATTTGATCAGAAAGCGGAAAAACTCAGCTTTACTAGTGTAGCCTTCGTCCTCCATCATTTTTTCAACCTCGTTTCCCTGGATATCGTTGATTTTGAAGAACACGGTTGTCATAGCAATTAATTAGTGAATACATAGTGATTATATAGCAAATCACTAAGTATTGCAATTAAAATATGGTGCCGAGGGGCAGAATCGGACTGCCTACACATGGATTTTCAATCCACTGCTCTACCAATGAGCTACCCCGGCACGGTTGGAGAAAACTTACTGGCCGATTTTAGCGGGGATTGTGACAAATGGCAACTTTTTGAAGCTGTCATTCGTATAAGATTTGCTTTTTGCCTTCTGTTTGGCTAAATTTGTGGTCATGAAGAATAAAAAAATCGTTGTAAAATTGGGTACCAATGCCATGACCACTGAAGATCTGAAGCTAGATAAAAATTTGATCAAAGATCTGGTTAGGCAAATTGCCGAGGCTAATGAAAACTACGATATCGTGCTGGTTACATCCGGGGCAATGGGGGCCGGGCGAGCCACTTTGAAAAAAACATTGGAATATGACGAGGTAACAACGCGTCAAATTTATGCGGTGGTAGGGCAGGTTAAATTGATGGAATTATATTCCAATCTTTTCGAGGGGCATGGACTCAATGTGGCACAGATGTTAGCCACAAAGGAGGACTTTAATAATCGAACACATTTTTTGAACACGAAGAATTGTATCGAGTCCCTTTTTCGTGAAGGCATTGTGCCAATTATGAATGAAAATGACTTTGTGTGTATCGAAGAATTAATGTTTACAGATAATGACGAGCTGGCAGGGATGATTTCTAAAATGCTGTTTGCCGATCAGTTGATCATTTTGAGTAACGTTGATGGAGTATATGATGAGAATGGCGTAGTGATGAAAGAATTTCGGGCTGATGAAGAAATGCCGAGACACATAATTTCCAGCGAGAAATCTTCTTTTGGCAAGGGCGGAATGCAAAACAAGTTTGGCGTGGCTCAAAATGTGGCCATACATGGTACAGAGGTTTTTATCGCTAACAGTAAGGAAAAAGATGTGATTAGCAGAATCTTGCATGGCGAAAAGGTAGGCAGCAGGTTCATTCCAAATAAGGATTAATTTAAAATTTGTGTATGAAAAAGATTTGCATAATTGGCTTGGGTAACATGGGTAAAGCGATGTGGGATATTTTGAGTAAGGATGGTGAATTCGCGTTGGTGGGATGCGAAAAGGGCGATGATTTTCATGAGAAAATGGCAGATGTGGACTTGGTGATTTTAGCCGTAAAGCCCCAAATATTTGAAGAATTGGCGGCGGGTATAAAAATGTATCTTGGCGGAAAATTGGTTATTTCAATAATGGCCGGAATAGAAATTGGAAAAATGGAAGAGGCTCTGGGAACCAATAAAATTGTAAGAACTTTGCCTAATTTAGCTCTAAAAATTGGACAATCTTTGACTCCCTGGAAAGCCGGAAAGAAAGTTTCAGCTGAAGAAAAAATGACAGCGAGAAAGATTCTGGCTAGTTTCGGTCAGGAAATAGAAGTGAAGACTGAAGAAGAGATAGGTTTGATTGGAGTCGTGAGTGGTTGTGGTCCGGGATTTTTTGCCTATTTTGGGGAGAAAATGGCGGAGTTTCTGGTGAAACATGGGCTGACGCCCATAGAGGCGGAAAAGGTGGCGCGGCAGACCTTGATTGGAACCGGCGAAGTGGTAAAAAAAAATGAATGGAATTTGACTGACATGCGACAAAAAGTGAGTTCAAAAGGCGGCCTGACAGAAGCGGGCGTGAATGCGATGGAAGCCGCGGATATGGGAGGCGTGTTTGCAAAAGCAGGAGAGGCGGCGTTGAAAAGGAATCAGGAGCTAAGTGGGTAAAATTAAAAAATTTTCTCATTGACCGGCGCCGGTCAATTACGACTACACCATGAATAACCTAAACTTACAACAAGCCCTACAGAAAGTGCAGGCAGCAAGCCGTAAATTCGTCATGGTGGAAGAAAAAATCGTCACTGAGGTTATGATGAAATTGGCGGAGTTGTTAAAAAAAAATGTGGAAAAAATTTTGAAAGAGAATAGGAAAGATTTGGCGAAAATTAATAAAAATGATCCTATATATGACCGGGTTTTACTTGATCAAAGAAGAATAGCCGCTATCGCGGCTGGTGTGAGGGAAATTGCCAGCTACGACTCCCCAATTGGGATCGAGCTGGAGCATCGAGTATTAAAAAACGGCTTGGATTTAAGAAAAATCACCGTGCCATTTGGTGTGGTGGGAACAATTTTTGAAGCGCGTCCGAACGTGGTAATAGATATTTTTGCTTTATGCTTTAAGTCACGTAACGCGTGTGTGATGAAAGGAGGATCGCAGTCCAAAAATTCAAATGCGGCTTTGTATGAGCTGATTTTGCAGGCGATGAAAGAAGCCATGCCTAGCGGCAGGCTGGATCGTGAAGAAAATGACTTTATGACTGATCTTATTTTACTTTTGAAAAATGATCGTAAACTTTTGGCGGAATTTATGAAACAGGACAAATATGTGGATGTGATTATCCCTCGCGGCGGGCAAGATTTAATTAATTTTGTGCGAAAAAATTCGATGATTCCGGTGATAGAAACCGGTGCGGGAGTGGTCCATACTTACTTTGATGAATTTGGGAATTTGGATAAAGGCAGAGAGATTGTTTTTAACGCTAAAGTAAGCCGTCCGAGCGTGTGTAATGCTTTGGACACTTTGATTATTCACAAGGCAAAGCTGCTAGATTTGCCGGCAATTTGCAGACCTATGGAAGAGAAAAAAGTGGAAATTTTTGCAGACGAAGAGGCCTATAATATTTTGAAAGAAAATTATTCGAAGGATTTACTGCATAAAGCTGCTAAAGGAAATTTCGGCATGGAATATTTATCCCTAAAAATGGCCGTAAAAACGGTCGCGAGCTTCGAACAAGCTTTAGAGCACATTGAGACTTTTGGTTCCAAGCACAGTGAAGCAATAATTACAGAAGATCGTGAGCGAGGCGAAAAATTTCTAAAAACGGTGGATGCTGCCTGTGTCTATCTGAATACCTCAACGAGGTTCACGGATGGTGAAGAATTCGGGCTGGGAGCCGAAGTAGGAGTCAGCACTCAAAAACTACATGCGCGCGGTCCTATGGGAATCAAGGAACTTACGAGTTATAAATGGATCGTGAGCGGAAATGGGCAGGTCAGATGACAGAAAAGTCAGTTTCCATGTTGTTGCATATTTCTGGCTGTGGCAAAAATTTTTAAGAAATATTGGGCTCCGTCCTTGCCAAAACCCCGATTATTCTCTTGAAATTGCGTGTCGGCTGCAGTTCCTTCCACTAACTTCGTTGTTCCGGTCAAAGTGTATGCTCTGGAAAGTAGATGTATAATTGCATTATCATTAAAAGTAGGTATAGTCCGGTCAATATAAAATTCTTCCGGAATTGAGCCGTCCTCGTGCAGTCCAATTAAATACTGAGCCAAGTTGACTAAACGACCCATGCCTGCGTTAAAACTGGTCAAAAGCAGAGGAATTAAAAGTGTTTTTATGTTTTCTCTTTTAAATAAAAGGTTGTCATTGGTAACATTCCGAATTAAATACTCCAGATGTCTATCAAATAATACTACGGCAAAGGCTGTTGCCTGTTCGGGATTATACGGATTCATTCCTTCAGGCAATAATCCTAGCTGAACCAGATGATCCATAGTACCGTCCATGGCTTGAAAAAGCCCTTTTGCCCCACTCACTGAGTCAATATTCCTATTCCAGCCTGATTCCTGGGCAACCAAACCATAAATCACCAAATCTCTAAAATACTGATCGTTTCCCGTAGCAAGTAAAAGATTTTTTAATTGGGAATTGGCAAAATACCAATCAAAAGATTCGGCGGTTTTTCCAAGCAATGTTCCATCCTTGTATTCTGCCCGTGAGAGGGCAAATTTTTGCTCAAAAGTATGATTTTCCAGTCCAAACACCAGCGAAACCGGCTGATCATGTTTTTCATCGACAAACGCATTTAAACTTTTCGAGGTCTGCTGTATATGCTCTCTATTGTGTTGATGAAAATCTTGGTCATCCGCATTTTCAGGAAAAGGTCCATATGGCTTAAAATTATCCGTAAGATCGATGTAATAGTATCCCTTGGTTGTGTGACCTGGACCTAAAGCATAACTGTAAACATTAAGGATCGCGCCTAAATATTCAGGCGATCCTGCGGCTTCGGGCGTCGTCGTATCCGTGCCGTCCAATGTACGCATTGCACCATTGCCGGTCTCCTCTTTTAGATCGGCAATGCCAGAAGCAACCGATGTATCTTCCGGAGCTGCCATTTTTGGGGATTCACCCTTGAACAACAGTAAAGAAAGGGCAATAGCAGCGCGCGATAAAATTCTCTTGTTAATTTCCATTTTTTTGAAAATATATGAGTGATTTACTATACCACTAAACTGGACAATGTCAAACCCAAGCCTACAGATGTTAAGTTCTAGAATGGATTGTGAAAATTGCAAAAATCTTTGATAATAGTTGGTGATATTTCAACATTATTTTTTCCATGATTGACAAACACAAACTAAAAAAACTGGCTGGGGTAATTACCAATTATTCCATTGCGGTAAAAAAGGGTGAGAAGGTTTTGCTTAGAGGATACGGTTTTGACAGTTTTCCTTTAATTAAAGAGCTTTACAGTGAATGTATAAAGGCCGGAGCGATACAGGTGGATGTGCGCTTTTCGCATGATGAATTAAGTAAAGTTTTTTTTGATCATGCAAACAATGAACAGATGAAACATCTGAGTGATTTGGATAAAAAAGTTGCCGATAGTTATGACGCAATGGTGCAAATCGTGGCAGATGAAAATCCTTACGAGATGACCGGAATTGATATTAAGAAAATTCATATCGTACAGAAAGCGCGCAAAGTTCTCAGCGATATTCTACATAAAAAGCGCTGGTGTCTCTTCTATTATCCCAATCTATCTTCGGCGATGCTGGCAAAAAAGAGTCTGGAAGAATGGGAAGAGTTTGTTTTTAACACTTGCCTGCTGGATTGGAAAAAAGAAGAAGAAATGCAGCTAAAATTCAAAGAACTGATGCTTAAAATTAAGCATGTAAGAATCACAGGAAAAGAAACTGATCTGACGCTGTCGATAGATGGTCAGAAATGGAAAACCTGCTGTGGCAAACGTAATTTGCCTGATGGGGAAATTTTTACCGCTCCGGTCAGGACTTCGGTAAACGGTGTTATCCGCTACAATGTGCCGACTCATTACCAAAGTCAGGATTTCGACTGGGTGAAATTGTGGCTGAAAGATGGGAAAGTGGTGAAAGAGGAATCCAATAATCAGAAGGCTTTGACAGAGATTTTAGATACCGATACAGGCTCAAGATATTATGGTGAATTCGCTTTTGGTCTGAATAATATGATTACCGAGGGCACCCGCCAAATTCTGTTTGATGAGAAAATGGGTAAAAGTCTGCATATGGCACTGGGAAAATGCTATGATGAATGTCCAAATGGCAATGACTCAAATGTACACTGGGATCTGATTTATCGCTTTGCCTGGGCGGAAGCGGAATTGTTTTTTGATGGCAAAAAAGTATATTCCAAGACACAATGGATTGATAAGAAATTTGAGTTTTTGAATTAGTTTATCTCCAATACGACCGGACAATGATCAGAGCCCATTACATTGGGCAAATGATAACAGTTTTTTACCATGTCACGAGCATTTTCAGAACAGAAAAAATAATCGATTCTCCAGCCCACATTCCTCGGACGAGCGCCGGATTGCATACTCCACCAGGTATAGTGACCGGGACCCTTTTCGAATTCACGGAAACAGTCGATATAGCCATGCGCTTCGAGTTTATCCAGCCATCTGCGCTCGATTGGCAGGAAGCCGGAAATCATTTCATTCTCCTTCGGACGGGCGAGATCTATTTCTTGATGAGCCGTATTGTAATCACCGGTGATAAAAAGTTTTTTCCCCTGTTTAACGGCGCGATCAAAGTATTCCAAAATTCTGTCGTAAAATTCCAGTTTGTAATGCAATCTCATCTGATTACTTTTGCCATTCGGAAAATAGATATTGATAAAAACAAAATCGCCGTAGTCGGCAATCTGCGTGCGTCCTTCACAATCAAATTTTGCAATACCAAAGCCGTTTAGAATTTCATGAGGCTGTTTCTTCGTATAAATCGCTGTGCCGGAATAGCCCTTGCGCTCAGCGGGATTGAAGTAAGCATGATAATGATCCGGTGCTAATAATTCCTTACTGAATTGATGCTCCTGGCCTTTTATTTCCTGCAGCCCGATCACATCAGGATTTTCGTGATGAAGCCATTTTATAAAACCTTTCTTTTCCACTGCGCGCAGACCATTAATGTTCCAGGAGATTAATTTCATGAGAAAATTTAAATTTGCGAGTGCAAAATTAACATTCCATTAAGTAAAGCGCAAATCAAATAAAGAATTTTGATTATCAGTCGTTTTGTCATATAATTTTCTGGAAATTATTTTATTTTTAAATTCATATGGTAAATTTAAGTGATAAGAATACGAAAAGCATTATTGTGGCGGTGGTTTTTGCGGCAGTGGTAATTTCCGGAGCGCTGGTTTTTGTGGGGACAAGGATGAATGGCTCACAGGTTTCTGATGACGCTTTACAGGATAAAGTTTTCACAGGAATTGATGCCTATATAAAAAAGGAGCAACAAAAACAAGCGGATGCTCAAACAGAAGCGGAAAAACCAAAGTTTGTTACGGGTGATTTCAGTGATGATGATCCGATTTTGGGTGATAAAAATGCACCGGTGACTATCGTGGAATTCTCTGATTATCAATGTCCTTATTGTGGTTCTTTTAGAGACCAGACTTTGCCACAAATCCAAAAGGAATATATCGATACGGGCAAAGCAAAGCTGATATATCGCGACTTCCCTTTAAGTTTCCATCCTTATGCTTATCCTGCTGCGCTTTTTGGCGAGTGCGTGGATGATTTATCCAATGATGAAACCTATTTCAAAGTTCATGATGAGCTTTTCAGAACTGTTCAGAACGGCAAGTTCGACTACGACGCAATGAGTAAATTTGCGGCCGGTTTGGGGGTGGATAAAACGGCTCTAAAAACTTGTTTCGATAATGATAAATTCAAAAATGAAATTGAGGCCGACCAGCAAGATGGTCAGAAAGCCGGAGTCTCAGGTACGCCCGGATTCATTATCAACGGTCAGGTGCTGGCCGGAGCTCAACCATTTTCAAAGTTCAAGGAAATCATTGATGGAGAGTTGGAGAAGAAGCCTAAATAAATTAATGAAAATTTCGTGAGCAATTTATTGCATAAAAAGGCGCCAGATTTTAAGCTTCAAGATCAAGATGGCGAGGTGAGGTCTTTGGCTGATTATCTCGGTAAATTTGTGCTGCTATATTTTTATCCCAAAGACATGACGCCCGGCTGTACGACGGAGGCGCAGTGCTTCAGAGATCGCTTGAATGAGCTGAAAGCCTTGGGTGTACAGGTTTTAGGCGTGAGCGCGGATGATGTGAAATCGCATAAGAAATTTGCAGATGCTCATAAATTGAATTTTCCATTATTGGCCGATATCGGTCGTGAGGTTATAGAAAAATATGGAGTTTGGGGTGAAAAATCATTCCTGGGAAAAAAATATATGGGAATTATGAGGGATTCCTTTTTGATTGATAAAGGTGGGATGGTCGTGAAGCACTATGAAAAAGTCAAGCCGGCGGAGCATCCGGACGAAGTGATGAAAGATGTTGTGGTACTTTTTTAGTTACCTTGCGTATAGTATAAAAAATCATACTTGATGCCATTTTCCTCATCGCTGCCGATTTTTTGTGGTGGGTCGAATTTGGCCGGAAGTTCGGGAAAAAAAGTATCGCAATCGAAGGTTTTATGAACTCTTGTGAGGTAGATTCCAGTGAGGCGAGCATCGTTAATAAATTCCTTGAAAATCTGGCCGCCGCCAAGGATGAAAATTTTTTCAATTTTTTCGTCGGCCAAGGCGATAGCCTTATCAATTGAAGCGCAAATTTCGGCATGAGAATATTTTTCTTCCGGCGGTAATTTGTAATCCGTATGGTGAGTGAGAATTACATTTTTGCGATTCGGCAGTGGCCGAAATTCCGGCTCAAGTGAATCCCAAGTGCGATGACCCATTATTACCATGTTTTGCTTACCGGGATCGTCTGTTTGGCGCGTAGTGTCACGGAAATATTTGTACTCCTTTTTGAGTTTCCAAGGCAGATGGCCGTTTTTGCCGATGCCTCTGCGTTCGTCTATTGCTACGATCATGTAAATAGGATGGGACATGCCAGTTATAACAGGTTTTAGGTCTGCCCTTCGATGGGGCAGACTTTTGGCTATACCGCGATAGGAAATTTGATAAATTTTTCGTGCGCGTAATCTTCGAGGACGAAATCTTCGAATTTCAAGTCCCAGAAAGGCTTTTTGGTGATGGTGAGAGTCGGGAGTTTATGGGGAGTGCGAGTGAGCTGTTCCTTCAATCCTTCCACATGATTTTTGTAAATGTGGGCGTCCCCTATTGTGTGGACGAAAATTCCCGGAATTAGATTACATTCATGTGCCATCATCATCAGTAAAGTTGAGTAGCTGGCAATGTTGTAGGGAACGCCAAGAGCGATATCGGCACTTCTTTGGTATAGCTGAAGGTCGAGACGGCCGTTAATCACGTAGAACTGAAAGAGCGTGTGACATGGAGGTAAAGCCATTTTTTCAATATCGGAAACATTCCAGCCACTAACTATGATGCGGCGGGAATCGGGATTTTTCTTGATTGTTTCAATTACATTGGCGATTTGGTCGACATGGGTTTTATGAAAAATTCCTTTGTGCTCACGGTCTTCCACAAATTTCTCCCACTTTCGCCATTGATAGCCATAAATCGGCCCTAGCTCACCGTCTTCTTTGGCCCAAGGATCCCAGATTGGGGTGTGTTGAGTGAGATTGTCGTTAATATTGGTCGCGCCGCGCAAAAACCAAAGTAATTCTCGTACAATAGCGCCATAGCTAACTTTTTTCGTAGTCACCATGGGAAAACCCTGACGGAGATCATATTTTTTCTGCGTGCCAAAAATTGATATAGTTCCCGTACCGGTGCGGTCAGCTTTTTCCTCACCCTGTTCGAGGACTTCGCGGACTAAGTCGAGATATTGTTTCATGGAGAATCAATTAATAAAGTGTGCCCGGGCCTGCCTACCGGACGGGCAGGAGCACTTTTGCATTAAAATTGTGGCTTTTGTAAGCTGTTTTCATTTTCGAACTGCACCTTTTCCGCTACCCCTTCCTGTTCTATACCCACATGCATTCTGTCCTTATCCTGGTAAACTCGGCTGCCAACAGTCACTTTTTGCCCCTGGTATTTACCCTTGTAAGGATTTTCTGCGGCCTTATCCATGCTGCAAAATACCAATTGGCAGATGCGTTTTCCAGACTGTAACTTAATTGGTAAAGAGCCGGCATTATATAATTCCAAAGTAATACGCCCCTTAAATCCTGGATCTACCCAGCCGGCATTCTGTATAAACAAGCCAATTCTACCTATTGAGCTGCGACCTTCGACAAAAGCTGTAAGATTATTGGGTACTTCTACGTATTCCTGTGTCGTAGCCAGCAGGAATGAATGTGGTGGAATTGTTATAAAATCACTGGTGATCTCGCGATACTTGATCTCTGCGTCGAGAGTGATAATATCCATTTGGTTCTCCTCAACCAATAAAAAATGATCACCAAGTCGGCAATCGATAGACGCGGGCTGAATGGACTTCTCATCAATGGGAGTTACGATCAGTTCACCGGAAGCTAACATGGCCTTAAGAGTTTTATCGGAAAGGATCATAAAGTAAATGTGTCAAATATTTTCTGTAGTATAGTGAAAATTTATTCTTTAACCAAACAAAAAATGAAAGAACAAAATCCAATTGTGGTCGGAGCAATGTCCGGTGGCGTGACTGCTCTGATCGTAGCGATTGTTTTCGCTAATGTGTGGACGCCACAAAATAATGGCTCTCAAGATGCCAATGTGCCAAAAGATGCTTCGAGTACAACGGTGGAAAATACCATAAGCTCCGATGGTACGAATCAAGAGACGATGGTCATTAATGCCGTAAAAAAAACTAAAGGAGCGGTGGTTTCGGTAATTATCACCAAAGATGTGCCAATAATTGAAAGATATTATCAGCAGACACCTGATCCGTTTGGAGGACTGGATCCTTTCGGCGGTAGCCCCTTTGGAGGTTTCAATCTCCAAATGCCGCAATATCGCCAAAATGGCACGGAAAAAAAGGAAGTGGGGGGAGGTTCGGGATTTCTGGTCTCCGATAATGGCTATATTGTCACAAACAAGCATGTAGTTTCCGACGAGAAAGCGGAATATACGGTCTTTTTAGGTGAAGATAAGACTAAATATCCGGCAAAAGTTATTTCCACCGATCCGGTCAATGATATTGCGATTATCAAAATTGATGCTAAAGATTTGCCATATCTGGAATTTGCCGATTCGGACAAGCTGGAAGTGGGGCAGACGGCGATCGCTATCGGTAATCCTCTTTTGGAATTCAAAAATTCCGTGTCTGTCGGGGTAGTTTCCGGCTTATCCAGATCAATTACCGCTGGTGATGGGGCTGGCTTATCGGAACAATTGGAAGGTGTTATTCAGACAGATGCGGCGATAAATCCCGGTAATTCCGGTGGCCCTCTTTTGAATTCCCAGGGAAAAGTGATTGGTGTAAATGTGGCTGTGGCTAATGCTAATAACATTGGTTTTGCCTTGCCTGCTAATCTGGTAAAAAATGCCGTAGAGTCGGTGAAAAAAAATGGCAAAATCGTAAGAACTTATCTGGGAGTGCGTTATATGGAAATCAATGAAAAAATAAAGGAAGCCAATAAGCTGGATGTAGATTATGGAGCCCTGGTTTTGAGAGGTGAGAAACCTGAAGATTTGGCGGTAATTCCGGGTTCTCCCGCTGACAAGGCCGGATTGGTTGAAAATGATATTATTCTGGAAGTGGATGGAAAAAGGCTTGACAAAGACAGCTCTTTGGCGCATTATATTTCCTCGAAAAAGGCCGGAGATAAAATCAGAATGAAAGTTTTGAGTAAGGGTAGAGAAAAGGAGATCACGGTGACATTGGAGGAAAGTAAGAACTAAACAGATTTATAATTTAATCATAAAAATATGAGTGAATCAGTTAGGTTAAGGGATGATGGTTTAAATCGGATGCCATTTAGAGACGAAAGTCCTGGTGCTGTTAAAGTGAGAATGGCAGCCGAGCTAGAAAGTCTAAGAAGAAGCGGTATAGTGGTAGGCGGATTGGCTAAAGCACTTGGTATTGAGGCTTTAAAAATGGTTGAACCTACAACTGAGCAAGCGGGGGATAAAGAGATTGAAAGCTAAGAAAAATTCTTGCTTATCGGCACCGGGTAGGCGCAGGACGGGCAGGTCCTGATAATAAATTCCTCCAGCAGTTGGATAAATTGCTGGGGGATTTTTTTGCCCTGCAGACTTTTTATGAATTTTCCATGGATGTACACCGGCGCGACGGGCTTTTCCATGCGACCAGGCAGGCTGATGGCAATATCGGCGTGTCTGGATTCGCCGGGACCATTGACCACGCAGCCCATGACGGCTATTTTCAATTCTGCTACTCGTGGATATTTTTTTGTCCAGATTGGCATTTTTTTATTGATATGATTATTTACCTGTTCCGCCAATTCCTGAAAAAAATGACTATCGGTACGACCGCAGCCGGGACAGCTGGTCACTTGTGGCCTGAAATGGCGAAAACCGAGGGATTGGAGCAGAGTTTTACAGGCTTCGACTTCTTTGGTGCGAGGCTGGGTGGGCGTGGGTGTGAGTGAAATACGAATTGTATCACCTATCCCCTGTTGCAAAAGAATAGCAAGGGCGGCGGAGCTGGATACCAGGCCTTGCATGCCGACACCGGCTTCGGTGAGGCCGAGATGGAGGGCGAATAAATGCTTATGCTTGAGCATGCGAGCGGCTAAAAGTTCATAAGCTTTTATCATGTCCTGCACGATGGACATTTTCACACTAAGAATGATTTTATTTTGGGCGAGTCCAAGGTTTTCAGCGAATTCTGCTGAACGGAGAGCTGACTCGATCATGGCGTCAATGATTACTTCTCTATCAGATTTTGGCTTAATGAGCTGCGAATTTTCATTCATTAGCTCGGTAAGCAGATCTTGATCCAGCGAGCCCCAATTTACACCGATTCTCACCGGTTTATCATTTTCTTTGGCGATTTTTATGATAGTGTTGAAATTGTAATCATGTTTTTCGCCATAGCCGACATTGCCGGGATTGATGCGATATTTATCAAGAGCCCTGGCCATTTTTGGAAATTCGGTGAGTAATGTATGGCCGTTATAATGGAAGTCGCCGATGAGTGGTAGATCTTTGTAACCTTTTGAGTCGAGAATTTTGCGAATTTCGGGAATTTTAGGTGCGGCAAGATTGGTATTCACTGTCAAACGCACTATTTCCGAGCCGGCGTCGGCCAATTTCATGGCTTGCTTAGCCGTAGATTTGGCATCGGCAGTATCAGTGTTGGTCATAGACTGAATTACAATCGGGTTTTTGCCGCCGATTTGAACCTTGCCTACATTGACTGCTGGAGTACTTAATCTCATATCGAAATTGTAGCAACATAAAGCTTATCTTTCCACCTCCAACTTTAGGCCTGTTTTTGACTCCAAAATATGAACAATTTCATCGGCATCTTCAAAAAAATTGGCAGAAAGTTTTGTTTTTTTGCCATTCCATTCAATGATAAGTGGAATTACTGTCGCGAAATTTACAAAAACAGGAACTCCATTGCCAATGTAATAATTGGCACCAACCGCATTGGCTAAACGAATTTTGGTGATTTTACTGTAATAGATTTCCTTGGTGGTCAGCATTTTATAGATCATCTTTTTGTCTGTCATAACAATTTTTGAGGTTGCGGCCATGTAGAAAAACATGATGGCAAAAGGAAAGCCAACAAGGCTAATCAAACAGATAACACCGGCAACAATAAATAGGCTTTTTCCACCGGATTTAAATTTGTATAATTTTTCCATATTTTCCATGTTAAAATCCTAACAAATTCAGCACGTCGCTTGCAACATTTTTTCCTGCGCTTTCGACCGGATAATGATGCATCTGGAGAGAGGGATTGTAATTTATTTCAATGATACCGTAATTATCCTTTGTGGCTTTGGCAAAAGGATCTTTGATAATCATATCCACACCACAAATCTTGGCCTTGGCGGTGCGAGCGGCTTTTTCGGCCAGACGTTTGTAGCTATCATGAACAAGATCGAAAGATTCAATCGGATCACCACCGGTTCCGACATTGGAATTTTTGCGCAGAAAAATGCGCTCTTTTTTTGCGGGAATACTGGCAAAAGTCAGGCCTTGAGACTTGAGATGTGACGTTTCTACCGGGCCCATTTTAATTGTGTAGGTGCCAAAATATTTATAATATTTCGGATCGTCATTTTTCATGTCTACCAATTCTTTAATTGTGTGAATGCCATCGCCTACCACATTCGCCGGAATACGTTTAACAATTGAACGAGTCTTATCATTTATAACCAGAAATCGATATTCCTCGCCCGTAATAAATTCTTCAACTAAAATCGTGTCACCAAATTTGAAGGCTTCATTAACACCTTTGATATAAGCATTCCTGTCCCCTGTTTCGGCAAAAGACACGGCAATGCCGTGATTGGTAGTGGTTGGCTTGATGACGGATTTCATTTTTTCAAATTTTGGATAAGCGGCGAGGGCCAGTTCAGGACTGGTAAAAGTCTCGCCATCCGGCACACGCAGACCTCCTTCACGCAAAATCTGATTAGTCACATTTTTATTCTCCATAATGTGAAATGTAATGTAAGAATCCCGCGAAGTTTTGGTGGCTTGCTTCACGTATTCAACATGATCGTCCTTTATTAATCTGATAAAATTTTCTTTACTATCGAGAATTTCAACTATTATTCCCCTCTTTAGTGCTTCCTTGATCAAAATCTGAGTGGAAAATTCCAGATCTTCACAGCCTGCGGTGTAAGTATCATCAATCATTTCCTGACTCTGCTGTTTCACAATTGAATCAGCGGCGATTTTTTCAAATTCTTTTTCCAATTCAGGATTAAGTTTTTGCTTTTGAAAAAAGTTGCAATGCTGTTTGGCCAACTCCAAGCCGTATTCCAAAAAGCTCTGCTTGTGCTTTTGCAGTTTATTAATAATCCTGGCGGAAGGCGTGAGATAAGGGTTTTCAAGCTTTTCCAGCTGTGACATCAAACTGTTTTCATGATTTTTATCCTTGGAATTTTTATTAAGCAACTTCGCTATTGGCAGCATTTCATCAATAATTTCACGAGCCCAGTTTTTCATTTCCACTTCCCGGCTGTCACGAATCAGGGTCAATCCGGGTTTGCGTCCATAAACCGAAACTTTATTCTGATTGCCGGTGATCACACAGTGCTCATCGCATTCGATTCTTGGGCTCGGCTTGAAAAGGCAATAAACCAAGAATACGTGTAAAAATTCCAGCTGATCGATGTCCAGACCAATTGGCGAATAAGGATTGATATCGATGGCACGGGCTTCAATGTATTTGATTCCCCGTGCGCTCAGCGCTTCCAATGGTGACTCTTTTTGGGCCAAAGCTCCCGGCTTTGTTCTCAAGACCTGCTTAGGTCTGATACGAGAATAATGTTCGGCTTCCATTTGTAGAATATTGTCGTTTAGACCGGAGAAATTTTTATATTTTGGTTCCGGTGTGGAAATAGCTTTGGTGAGATCTGCGATATATTCTTTCAGGCTATTGAAAGACACGGCGTGCTGAGTCTGGACTTTGCTGTAATAACCGAGCTCGCTCATACGAAAAGAACAGGCGTATTCACCGTAATATGTTTTGCCGCTCAATTTCTTGAGATATTTTGGCTTTCTGAACATGAGTATTGGTTTATGCAAAAGGTAGCTATCGTCGAGCACCGGAGCGGCGCCAAAAAGATAGGTGTTAAGCCAGCTGTAGCGAAGAAAATTGCGAATGATGTGGAGATATTTTTCGGAAATAAAATTCCGGAGATTGGATTTTGGAGCTATTTTGCCGTGGATGAATTGCCAAAATTCCTCAGAAAAGGAAAAGTTGTAATGCGTGCCGGAAATAGTTTGCATTTTGCGACCATAGCGATGACTTAGGCCCAGGCGATACTTGGCTTTCTTTTTACCTTCAAAGGAATTGCCATAATCAGCGAGTGGAATTTGCTCGGCGTTTTTTGGCAAACGACAAGGCATGCTGAAAGGCCAGAAAAATTCATGATCAAGATTTTGTGCCATGAAGGTGTGCACATTTTTCAGATATTCGGCCGTAGCTCCTTCTGTGGACTTGGGGGGGCTGATTAATTCAAGCTGGGCCTCGCTGAAATCCGTGGTTATAAGTGGATTTTTCAAGGCGGAACCGAGGCCTTGCGGATGAGACTTTCGTGAGATTCTGCCTTCCTGATCAATACGCAAACATTCTCTTTCCAGTCCGTGCATCGACTGATTGAAAAAACGATAATTATCTTTTTCTGAAAAAATTTTCAGCATTTTAGAAAAATCCCATTTCATAATTTTCAATTTTTACATAATTCCACTAAGTTTCCTTCATCATTCAGTTTTTCAATATCCGTGAAACCACCAAGACACTTTTCTCCAATAAAAATTTGCGGAACGGTACGAAAGCCGGATTTCCGGCTAAGTTCCTCGATTTTATCAGGGCTATTAGTAATATCAACCTCTGTAAAATCTATATTTAGAGACTTTAATAGGGTTTTAGCCTTGATACAAAAAGGACAATAGTTTTTGGAATAAATTGTGACCATGTGAGATGGTTAGAGTTTTTTTGATTTTCCCTTATTCTCAAAAAATTTGCAATTTAATTAGGTTGTAGGATAATGGCAGCATGCCAAAAATTGCATTTAAAAATACGGGGGAAACAATAGAGACAGCTCAGGGCAGTTTTTTGAAAGACGCGGTGCGGGAAAAAGGCTGGCCGATAGCGTTTGGCTGCGAAGACGGGGTTTGCGGGACATGTGTAATTCAAGTTCAAAAGGGTAAGGAAAATTTAAATCAGATGGAAGAAAAAGAGGCACAGACTTTGGAAATGATGTGCATGAAGGATGGAGAGCACAGGCTTTGCTGCCAATGCAAAGTGAATGGAGATGTGGAATTTGAGGGAATGTGAGTTGAATGAAAATATTATCTACTATGCCTGAGCTACCAGAAGTGGAAACCATCGTTGCGGATTTGAGGCCGATTTTGTTGGGTCGCAGGTTTATCGAACTTAGTGGAACGCATGAAAATTCAATAATTGGTGCCATGGATAATGTGGCTTCAATTAGAGACAAACATATCGTGGAAGTAAGCAGACGCGGCAAATTCATCAATATTTTTTTCGAAAATGATTATGTGATGACTGTGCATTTGAGAATGAGCGGGAGGCTGATTTTCAGAGAATCTAACGAGGAACCTTTGAGATTTGAGCGGACAAGAATTGATTTTGAAAATGGTTCTTTGCGATTTTGCGACGTGAGAAAATTTGGCAGAGTATGGATTTGCAAAGCTGAAGAATATGCGGAGTTGACAGGGATTTCAAGGCTGGGCGTGGAGCCTTTGAATGGCGACCTGGATTTGGCGGGATTTATAAAGATGATGACCGGAAAGCGCGGTGCAGTAAAAAAATGGCTTTTGGATCAGTCTCTAATTGCAGGTATTGGAAATATTTATGCGGACGAAGCGTGTTTTTATGCGGGGATTAGGCCGGACAGTGCGATTGAAAAATTGGGAAAAAAAGATTTGGGAAAATTATTTTCAGCAGTTGTAAAAGCTTTACGGCAAGGCATTCGCAATCGCGGCACCAGCATTTCGGATTTTGCCGATGCTTATGGGAAAAAGGGGCAAAATCAAGAAGTATTATGTGTGTATGGACGTGGGGGTGAAAAATGTCTAAAATGTGAAGTTATTTTGAAAAGAACAGTTGTTGCTGGAAGAGGAACGGTATATTGCGAGGGGTGTCAGGTGTAATAAAAGCATCGGGAATAGATCAGAGACATTGGAGGATAAATTTTATTTTTCGGTGCGAGCGTAGAGACCAATTAATTCTGCTTGGGTCAAGATATGTTTCTTCATGGCCTTTTCCAGATCGACGGATTTGTTGCTAACTGCTAAAAAAAGCCGTGTATCGAGCGCATAAAGTTTGAAATGATAGTGATGCACTCCGGATCGAGTGGGCCCAGGGCGTGGTGGGCAAGGGCCGCCGTATTTTGTTTCGCCAAAGCTGGTAGTGCCTTGAACTGAGCCGGTCGGCACGGAATTTTCTGGAATTTCTTTGGTTGTTGTATCAATATTCCAGATTGTCCAATGTACCCAAGTGCCCATGGGTGCATCAGGATCGTCGGAAATGAGCGCAAGGCTTTTAGCCTTTGCTGGAATTTCGCTGAATGAAAGTGGCGGATTTATATTGGCGCCGTCGCAGGTATATTTGGAAGGAATGTTGGTGTTATTATTGAATGCCGTGCTGGTGATTTGCATAGGTTTGTGGGTTAAAGACTTTGCTTCACCATTTTTTTGATTGGAACAGGCAATGATTAATACAGAAAAAATCAATAAAATAATGCAAAGAAATTTGGCTTTGAAGTTTTCATCTGCAAAATTATATACCCGCTTCAGATTTCAGACTACACTTCTTTTACCCAATGTTCATAGCCAGGCACTTTGCCACGGCGAATATCCTGAAGGAGGTCGTAAATCTTCTTGATTAATTCTTGTGTTGGATGATCCTCGTAGTTAGTTTCCTCAACATCTAGCGTGCGAATAGTGCGGAAGTTGCTAATTCCCGCGGCTGTACCGGTGCCGAAAGCACCATGGGCGAATTTGATCAGGCTCTCGTATAGCACCCTGTCGTGGTGGACCTCAATATTGGCACCAAGTCTGGCCTGAATATTTGGATCGCTCAAAAGTTCTATTAGAGATTTTCTGGTTATACCGGGAAGAATATTGGTTTCCAGACTGGAAGTGTAGAAATGGAATTCCCCATCCGGAGCATGCTTGACGAGAAAGAAATTATTGGAAGCACATTCCTGAATTTTGCCGCTTTCAGTAAGAAGGAGGATGTCTTTGTAACCTGCTTTCTTTGCTTTTTCCTTTTCTTCAAGTAAAACGGCGTAATTGCCTGCCCCCTTATTGGTGCCGGAAACGGGTCGCTCATAGACTACCGATTTAATGGCTGCACCCGGTAACTCCTTTTCATTTGGAGCCTGAATATCCCCGGAAATATAATCGCCGTAAGGCGAGACTTCCACACCAAAAAGATATTGTTCAGCGGGTTTGACCCCTGTGCCACCTTCTAAACCAATCATAAAAGGTCGGACATAAAGTTTGCCATTTTTCGGTATGAATTTCTTGTTGTTTTTCACGGCTGCGGTGACGGCCTCAATGAATTGATTTACTGAAACAGGAGGCATTCCCAAACTTTTACAAGATTTAATAAAGCGTTTGGCGTTTTCTTCCGAACGGAACATGGTAATTTTACCGTTATCTGTATCTACCTCAATCCCATCTTTTACTAAAGGCACTTCTTCGCCATTGCTTGAGGCGACCATACCTTCAAAACAACCCTGCCCATATTGACTTGCAGCGTCGTCGTATCCACCGCGAAGCCATTTACCATCAGGGTGAACGTAACTTTGAGTCCATTCTCCCTTTTTGTAAACCGAGGAAACCAGAGAATTCATAGGAAATCGCTTTAGGCCTGAAAGATCTTTTGGTAATTCCTTGATTGCCGGATGGGTAATGAGAGCGGTAGCTCCTTTCAAAGTTCCCGTTACGAGAATTGCCTTCAGGGTATTTCTTTGAATGTCTTCCACAGGGAAGCCCACAGAACTTTCGGCTCCGCCTTTGACATAAATTCCGCCATTTGGATGGACATCAGAGATGCC
Organism: uncultured Candidatus Peribacteria bacterium; assembly: GCA_964480115.1. GTDB lineage: Bacteria > Patescibacteriota > Gracilibacteria > UBA1369 > LOWO2-01-FULL-3 > JACRIB01. The sequence goes on along the minus strand of CAYZOB010000043.1, from coordinate 4,270 downwards.
GCTAAAAGTCAGGCCTTCCGTTTCAAAAAAAGTAATTTCTTCCCTGGTAAGCCCATCCAGTAATGCTGGAGGGAAAATGGCATTCTGCGCTTCTCCGTGACAAACTTGCTTAACACGCGCTAGAGAATTGGCTCGAAGGTCATTAGGTTCGGTATCCTCCGGACTAAGATCTGGTCTGTAAAGGGTCTTGGCGGCTTCCGTAGGGTCATATTCAAAAAAGTCATCTCCAAACTCAGCTATTAAAGCCCTATATTGCTCTTCGAGTGCCGCTTGTCCGGTTGTATCTATAGCTCCTTTTGCCGCCATTTTTGCTGATCAATAAGTAGGAGGCTGATTATACATGGTGATTTTCTGCTTTGGCAAGCTGTTTCTTGGCTTCAAGCTTGCCTTTTCATGATGGAAATTTTAAAGTGCCTGGTGAATTAATTATAAAAAAATGATTAAATTGACCGAAAATAAGTGGGGTTATGATCTGGCTAAAGACAATCCTTTCAGAATTTTTCGTCTGCTGAGAGAAATAGCCGATGAAAGCGTGGGTGTGGAAAATGTGGTGGATTTATCACGTGGTGATCCCGGATATGGTTTTTCACCGTCCGTTCATGGAAGAGAATTTTATGCCTTTTTATTGGAAGTGGACATACTTTTGAATAATCCCGATCATCATTTTGTCTCGGACAATAGAGATAGCTACGAAGTTTTGTGGGAAAAGATTCAAACCATGGGTAAGCAGATTTATAATGAGAAAAAAGCGGAAAGAGTTTTGGAAGATTTCTATTTTTTCCTGACCAGAATTGAAAAATACGCCAAGGAGCAGGGCTTGAGCTGGGATAAAAAGCAAATTATCTTTGAAATGTTTAAATATGCCGCTCTGTCTGGTGGCTCTTACATTGATCCACAGGGTGAAACATTAGTTAGGCTGGTGGTGGCTAATCATTATAATGAAAAATTCAGCATGGGTGTCGATTACCGGGATTTGATTTTTCTTCAAGGTGTTTCGCATGGTATTGGCACAATTTTCAAACTCTTGTGTGAGCCGCAATGTGGCTTTCTAAAGCCGGGAGACACGGTTCTGATTTCTTCTCCGGTTTACGCTCCATACAATACAATAATGGAAAATCGTGGATTAAATATTTTTTCTATTCCTGTAAATCCCGAGACCGGTGAGGTAGTGGGTAATTTGGATGAAATTCTTGCCGGTGCGCCGGAAAACATTAAGCTTGTTTGCCTAATAGATCCTAATAATCCGACAGGATTCTGTAATAGTGAAGAATTTCTGGATAAAATAGGCACATTCGCCAAAGATAGAAATGCACTTATTGTCTCTGATGAAGTTTACAGTGATTTCTTTTTTGCCAGGAAAAAAACTATCATGCATGTCGCACCGGAACGTACGATTCTGATTGGTGGCAGGAGTAAAATAGAGAGAAGTACGGGGCTGAGATTTGGGGAATTCGTGATAAAAAAGGAGGGACAAAAATATATCTCCGAAAATATTTTAAAGGGGCATCTGGACAAGGCCAAGGATTTGATGCAGCTTTTGATTTTTGCCAAAGCTCCCGGAGGAATCAGAGGCGAATTCCAGCATGTGGCGTTTACCACAGGGCCATCTCAGTATTTGGGAATGGCTCATATGATTTTTGGTGATGATGACAGGGATGAGTACTTGAGAAGGATTCGCGTGAACATGGAGAGTTTTTACGAAATTCTGGGCATGAAATATAATAAGAATTTGTATTACAGCTGTTTTGATTTAATGGGGATACCGGGAAATAAACGATTCGGAGAGCAAGCGGAGGAGATTTTTTATAGCTTGGCGAAAAAGGGCGTGGTGCTCATTCCTTCAAACTTATTTTTCTCCGAATCAGACAGGGCGACAAAGGATTATCGCTGTTACGCACGGGCTTCAATTCCAAATCTAACCTTTGGTTGTTTGCAAAAAGCGGCGAAATTGATAAAGGAATATATGACGGGTTGAAGAAGAAAATTTAGATCAAGTAGCCATAGTACTAATATCTGAAGGTAAAAAACCCATCATACCCATCCATTCATGAGCTTCATGCTGATCCCCCAAGCCATTTACAAAACTTTTATGTCGCATCAAGAAATCCGTATAATTTTCCTGATTGCCCCCAAAAGCGTCCATCACTAAAGCAAATAATTTCGTCTTTTCCGCCTCATTATCAGATCTCAAAAGTGCGATATATAACATCGTATTGAGTTCGGCAAACAAACGATCTTTGTCGCCACCTTTTTCTTTACTATTCTTTTCATCAGTGAGAGAAGTTACAATTTCCCTAAAATGAGAGTTCTCAAAAACATCCACGACATTTTCAAACCCTCTCATAGCCATCATTGATGGATCTGCACTCCAAGTAGCATCCAGCGAAGTCATCCCGCTTGGAGCACCAAGGGCAAGAGCACTTTCTCCACCACGAAGAGCTGGATCTTGAGTTGGCTCCGGCTTCATTAAAAAATTTCTGATTCCTGGCAGTGTCATCGCAGCAAGAATGGCTGCAATTGCCAGCTTGCCGACATTACGTTTAGCTCTTCCACCTAAAGAAGCAAAACGCGCCCGAAGATTTCCTGGATTTTTAGCCTTAGCCACGCCACTAGGATTAGCTAAATATTTATCAAATTCTGTATATCTACCTCCATAAGCCGAGGCTACAAGCTCCAAAACCAACTTTGCAGTTTTATTGTCAACATCCGCTGAAGGCATAAGTTCAGCTATGCCCATTCCTGCAACTTGAGTATCAGCATTATTGCAAGTTTTTCCTATAAACTTAAACATACTTCTTATGTGATGCCCGGTTATGCCGGAATCATTTGGCATTGGTGTAGCGGGTGCCACACTCTCATCAAGCCCATCAATATCCAAATCAACCCAGATGTTCGCAACCTTTGCTCTTAATTTCAAAATTTCATTTGTAACTGGCTCAATGCCTCCAACAGTATTGATATCATCCATTGTAACTACATTGAATCCCTCTCTCCTTAACAAGGAAATTTCCCCAGGATCCAGATCCTTCATCCCTACAAGTAACACATTTTCGGGATCGATTCCTTGAAATTTATCAACTAGTCTTTTAAATTTTTGATTACTATGTAAGCCAGTAATAACTCTTACTGGCATACCATGTGCATTACCGGTAGTACCAGCTTCTCGATTATCAGGATTGCTTAAATCCACAGAATCATTGGCGTCAGCATGAGCATCTATCCAGATTACCCCAATATCTCCTTTTAAAGTTGCCGAAGCACCTAAAATTGTGCCCATTGACATAGAATGATCTCCTCCGATAGCCAATATTCTCCTACCGAGACCAATCTGTTCAGCTACTTTTCCAGCGGTTTCTTCAGCAATACGTACAACTTCATCAACATTTTTCACTCCCTCACCTTTCTCAACAGAAGTCGACTCTCTAAGTGTAGCATCGATATCCCCTTGATCGTGAACATCAAAACCAACAAACTTCAACATACCTTCAAGTCCGTGAGTTCTTAAATAATCAGGTGCATCACCCGTTACGTTTCCTCCCTCCCTATCCGCACCTAAACCACTTGGTACACCAAGAACTGCAATTTCTCCCTTTTGGCCATTATCAACTTCAAGTAAGGATAAATTATCCATATCGGGAGGCAAGTAGATGTTTTTTTCATTCCCTGATTCATCATTTCGTGGTTGAGTATTCACGCTGTGATTATAACATGAATGCGTGGCTATGGCAAATTTCCTACCCGATTACTTACCAGATTACTTCGCCCATTTATCACCCCATTTTTTATAGAGATTTTCAGTGAATTTATTCCACTCTTCCTTACTTTTGTATTTCGGGAATGGCTCCGGGCTTATATTGCCACTTGAGCTCCACATTATTTTGAATTGTCCCCTTATATCTATTTTAGCAATATGACAGGACTTTTGCAGATATTGAGTTTCTTTATCCATCACAATGCTTCCACCGGGAGTTTGAAGTTCCAGACTTTTAACTGCCGCTCGCACGGACTCTACATCCTGATTTCCAGCTTTTTCAACAGCTTTTGCAAAGAGATAAACACCTGAATATGCCGTTTCTATGGCATCATCTGTCACCCTGTGCTGCCCATATTTTTTCTTAAAATTAGCCACGAAATTCTTATTTTCAAAAGATTTCAAGCTTTGGAAATAGCTACAGGCCGCGTAATCCCCAACCACAAGATCTATCGGCATACGACTAATTTCTTCTTCAGCAATAGAAAAAGAGATTGTTGGAATTAGCTTGGATGTGAC
>CAYZOB010000042.1:0-8313 GCA_964480115.1 uncultured Candidatus Peribacteria bacterium | reverse complement strand
CCCTGGATGCCGGCACCTAGGGCTACGACTTCGTCGGGATTGGTGCCGCGAGTGGGTTCTTTGCCGAAAATTTCTTTTACTTTGGCTTGTACGGCGGGCATTCTGGTCATGCCGCCAACGAGAATTACCTCATTGATGTCGCTTTCAAATAATTTGGAGTCCTTCATGGCTTGGCGACATGGTTCTTCGCACATGTTGATCAAATCCATAACCAAGTCTTCGAGTTTTGAGCGTGAGAGCTTTTTCTCGAAATTTTTTGGACCGTTGGAATCCATCGTCAGGTAGGGAAGACTGATGGTAGTTTCGTGCAATGAGGACAGCTCGATTTTGGCTTTTTCTGCGGCTTCCTTGATTCTTTGTAAAGCGAGTTTGTCTTTGGAAACATCGATGCCTTGTTCTTTTTTAAATTCGGCAATAATCCATTCGGTGATCTTGCGATCGAAATCGTCACCGCCCAATTGAGTATTACCATTGGTGGATTTTACTTCGAATACACCACCACCAATATCTAAAATGGAAACATCAAAAGTACCACCACCGAGATCGAAAACGGCGATTTTTTTGTCGCCACCTTTTTTGTCCAGGCCGTAGGCGAGAGCGGCGGCTGTCGGTTCATTGATAATTCTTTTAACGTCGAGACCGGCGATCGTACCAGCGTCTTTAGTGGCTTGTCTCTGCGAATCGTTGAAGTAGGCTGGAACGGTGATGATGGCCTCTTTTACTTCGTAGCCAAGATAGGCTTCCGCATCAGCTTTTAATTTTTGCAGAACCATAGCGGAAATTTCCGCCGGTCTGCGCTCTTTGCCTTCCAGGATGATTTCCACTTCGCCATTTTTACCTTTTACGCATTTGTAAGAAACTTTTTTAATATCTTCTTCACACTCGTCAAATTGGCGACCAATAAATCTTTTTGCCGAATATATTGTATTATCCGGATTGGTCACGGACTGATTTTTGGCAGCCACACCGACACGGCGTTCACCATCTTTGATGGCGACTACGGATGGTGTAGTGCGTCCACCTTCTGAGTTTGGAATGACGATAGCTTCACCGCCTTCCATGACGGAGACACAGGAGTTGGTAGTGCCGAGATCGATTCCAATGATTTTAGACATAAAAATTTAAGTTAAATGGGTAAGTTTGGTTAGCAAATTGCTAGCACTCACGATTATAGAGTGCTAATTATTTACGGTCAAGTCTTTTTTAATCTTCGCCATTTCCCACTTTCACTTTGGCGTGTCTGATACCGCGATCGCCCAGCTGATAGCCTTTTTCCAGCTCTTCTATAACCGTATCTTTAGATCCCGGTCCTTGTGCCAAGGCTTCGTGGAGATCGGGATTGAATGGTTTGTCCAGTGATTCTATTGGCTTGAGGCCAGCGTCTTCCAGCGCTTTTGCCAATTGTTTAGCCGAAATTTCCAAGCCTTGAATCCACTCTTTAGTTTGGTCATTTTTTGCGGAATCGGGCATGTGTTTGAAGGCGCGCTCGAGATTGTCTAATATCGGTAGCATGGAGCGCATAATGTCGGCGTTGGCCATGATAATTATTGCGCGTTTTTCCTCTTCCTGACGACGTTTCAGGTTTTGGAGGTCGGCCATGGTACGCTTTGCCAGCTCGGTCATTTTTTCGAGTTCCTTTTTTAAAAGCTCGACCTCGTCTGAACCCCGCCTTGGCGGGGATTCATCCTCGGTTTGCGCGCCTGCCTGTCCGGTAGGCAGGCTCGCGCTGTGCGCTCGCCTGTTTTCTTCTGCTGCCTGTTTTTTTGCGTCTGCTAATTTTTGAGTGAGATCGATTGGTTCCGATTGAGTCATTGATCGTTTTAGGTTAAAAAGCTACGCTTGGTTCAATAGTTTTTTGATTTCTTCCAATATGACAATATTGAAAGGATAATTCATGCGTTTTGGCCCGAGAATTCCCAGATAGCCTTCGTAGCCATCATCTTTATACTTGGTTACAATTATACTGCAACTTTGAATTTGAGTCAGGATATTTTCTTCACCAATGAAGGTGCGGACACTATGATTTATGTCGAGAGAAGTCAGAGTTTTTACGAAATGATCTTCACGTTCGAGCACTTCGATTACTTCGCTGGCGTGGACGCTATTGGAAAATTCCGGCTGGCGCAAAACATTTGACATGCCCAGAAAGAAAGCGCGGGGATTATCTGGAGTGGTGGCAAAACTTACGGAATTCGTGGCGCGGGCGATGAGCGAAACTGCGTCGTATAATTTTTCACGAACTTTCTCCACGCGATATTTTTCACGAATCGTGGTAAGAGCCTGGATGGCTTCTTGACGGGCTTTTTTGTAGTCGGCCATTTCGTCGACAAAGAGGCGATAACCCTTGTCGGTGGGAATGCGTCCGGCGGAAGTGTGGGGCTGATAGATGTAGCCTTCTTCTTCCAAAATCATCATGTCATTGCGAATGGTTGCCGGAGAAACGTGAAATTGATAGCTTACCAGAATGGTATTCGAGCCTACCGGTTCGGCGGTTTCGACAAAATGATTGATGATGGCTTCCAAAACTTTTTTTTTGCGATCTTCGGACATGGGTGGATTGTATAGTGCTAAAAAAACCGTGTAAAGATGGCTTTTCTATTACATTTTATCCCCAATCACTTTTGTGAGGTCTACCAAGCGGTTAGAGTAGCCCCATTCGTTGTCGTACCAGGAGAGGATTTTTACGAGATTGCCGCCGATTACTTCGGTGGAAAGGGCATCGAGAATTGAAGAGAGCGGGCATTTTTTGTAATCCATGGAAACGAGAGGTTCGTCGCTGTAGCCCAGGAAACCGCTCATTTTGTTGCCGGCGGCTTCGCGCATTTTTTGGTTTACTTCGTCGACTGTTGTAGCTTTTTTTACTACACACGTAAGGTCTACCAGGGAAACAGTAGGAGTTGGAACGCGGATCGCCATGCCGTTTAATTTGCCTTTTAGCTCAGGAAGTACTTCGCCGATGGCTTTGGCGGCACCCGTGGAGGTAGGAATCATGGAGAGTCCGGCAGCGCGGGCACGGCGGAGATCGGAGTGGGGGAGGTCGAGAATTCTTTGATCGTTGGTGTAGGAGTGAATTGTGGTCATCAGGCCTTTTTCAATTTCGAAATTATCATTGAGTACTTTGGCGATGGGTGCGAGGCAATTGGTCGTGCAGGAGCCGTTGGAGATGATATTGTGTTTTGACGGATCGTATTTTTCATCGTTTACGCCGAGGACTACAGTGAAATCGGCGTCTTTGCCCGGGGCGCTGATGATGACTTTTTTAGCGCCGGCTTTGAGATGTTTTTCGGCACCTGCGCGGTCGGTGAAAAAGCCGGTGGATTCGATCACGAGGTCCACTCCCAGGTCTTTCCAGGGTAATTTTTCCGGATCTTTTTCGGTGAGCACTTTGTATTCTTTGCCTTCCACGTAGATGCTGCTGTCTTTGGCTTCTATGTGAGCGTCCAGTACGCCATAGTTTGAGTCATATTTGAGAAGATGAGCCAGGGTCTTGGCATCGGTAAGGTCATTTATAGCTACGATATCAAAATAATTTTTCAATAGATTAATATGGAAAACCTGACGGCCGATTCTGCCGAATCCGTTGATGGCGACTTTGAGTTTCATGTTATTTTGGATAAAAAGTAATTTTCCCTGTCAGTATATACTTTAACGCTGTACGAGAAAACTTGCTAAATATTGAAAATTATTGTATTTGAATGTGCGCGCGCACACTTTTTAGTTGATTTTTTGTTTCAAATAAGCCATTTTGATTTCAATCGCTCATTGCTGGAAAAATTAAGAGAATAAAATCTTTTATGATGAAAAAAATGGGAGTCAGTGGTGTGATCTCAAAGGCTAAGCGCGTTCTCCGTGCCGGCGGCCTGGTCATGCATCCAACCGAGACCTGCTATGGGCTAGCGGTGGATGTGCGAAATCCGCGGGCGATTCAGAAGTTGTATAAATTGAAGGGGCGAGATGCGGCGAAGCCGGTGAGTATTTTGGTGGCCGATTTGGCGATGGCCAAGAAACATGGCGAGTTTTCGGAAAAAGCTTTGCAGTTAGCGGGAAAGTACTGGCCGGGGCCGTTGACGATTTTAGTTCCACGTTCAAAAAATTTGCCGGAAAATTTTAATTTTGGGCAAGAGTTTGTGGGAATAAGATGTCCAAACCATAAATTTTCTCTGGAATTGGTGCTGGCTTTCGGTTCTCCCATTACCACTACCAGCGCCAATCTTGCCGGTGAACCGCCCTTGTATGAAGCAAATCCGAGTGTTTTTGGTGAACTCGCCGAGCTGATTGATTTAGTGGTTGATGGGGGCAAAATTCCTTTAAACAAGCCTTCAACGATCGTAAAGGTGGATGGCGAAAAAGTGGAGGTAATTAGAGTGGGTGATTTGAAAATTTAGTAGTTTATGTTGACTCTTTTGTTCCTGCTTGGTATACTACTTACGTACTTACTTATTTTCGTATTTATGGTAAAAGTTTTGCATTCAACTTCCAGGGGGCAGATTACTCTTCCAAAAGAGTGGAGGGATAATTTTGACACCGATTATTTCAAAGTGGAAATTCAAAAAGAAAAATTGATTATAGTGCCAATGAATCCGGGAAAATCTTTTAAGAATAAAGTTGAAGAATCTTGGAAGCAGTATGAAGATGGTATGTTTATCAGTAATGAGGATTTGAAAAAAAAATATGGTCTATAGTCTTTTTTATACCAATCAGGCTGAGAAAGATTTGGCCACAATTGATAGATCTGTTGTTGTTCAGATTTTGAAAAAAGTGGACTATTTTTCAAGGTTACCTGACCCTTTTTCACGGGCTAAGCAGCTAAGGGGATTTGAAATTCCAACTTATCGATTTAGGGTTGGGGATTACAGGGTGGTTTTCAGAAAAAATAAAAAAACAAATACTTTGATTGTTCTGGTGATACTGAGTGTTGCTCACAGAAAAGAGGTTTACAGCAAGTTCTAGACAAAATGCCGCCACAGTCCTACCGCTCCTTCCACGCCGCCGGCGATCAGGAGGGCGGAGATGGTGCTGCCGGAGATTATTATTAGGATTATTTTCCAATAATTGATGCCTAAAATGTAGGCCATGATCCCGCCGGAAATGTTGCCGCTGCCCGGAAGTGGTGTGGCGATGAAGGCCATGATGCCCCAGGCGCCGAATTTTTGAAAGCGGTGAAATTTTTGTTCGCGAGTTTTGTTGAAAAGTTTGGTAGTGAACTTATTGAAATATTTTGAATGTGTTTTTAGAAAATTGGCGCAGGGGCCGAGTAAAGACACGATAATTATAGCCGGAATTATGTCTCCAGCTAGAGCAAAAAACAAGGTTTTTGAGATCGGTAAACCCAGGCCTATTCCGAGTGGAATGGCAAGTTTTAGATTGAGATAGGGTGTCATTCCTGCGAGGAATACTTGGAGATATGGTGACATGGGACTATTTAACTACAGATATTTGTTTACGTAAAGGCTTTGCGCTTCCCGACAAATGCCGGGCTGACAATGCCGCCTCGCTTGGGCTCGGTGCTCTAGTTCAAAAAAGGTAGACAATAGAACTATTTTTGTTCAATAGAAAAAAACGGCTGTGTTTTTTCCCATTGTAGAGCGGTTTTATTAGATTTTATTTTGGATTTGTATATATTTTTTATACTGCTGTGGGTGAAAATTCTTGACCATATCTCTGTTTTTGCTTACTTTGAGAGACAAGTTCGGTGTAAAAAAGTTATACACCTTGTGTGCACAACTTTTGAACATAAGATTATTAGATAATTCAGCTTTTCCTTTATATTAAGCCAAGATGGAGCATGTGTCCGTACTTAGAAATGATGTGCAAAAATGTTTGGGTTTAAGTGGTGGTGAAATAGTGGTAGATGCTACTTTGGGGCTGGGAGGACATTCACTGGATATATTGAAAAAAATTGGTGTGAAAGGGAAATTATTGGCCTTTGAGCAGGATGACAGGAATCTGATGGAAGCGGAGAAAAGGCTTAGAGATTACAAAAAACAAATTGTTTATCTTAATTCTAATTTTAGATACTTAAAAAGTAGGGTTACTGGCAGAGATCAGGCCGGGCAGGCAGGTAGGCCGGCGGAGCGACGTCTGAATAAATATGAAAAAGTTGATGCGATTCTGTTTGATCTGGGACTTTCATCTCCGCATGTGGATGATCCGCAGAGAGGATTTTCTTTCATGAAAGATGGGCCGCTGGATATGCGTTTTGATCAGAATAATAAATTAACGGCAGAGACTGTTATAAATACTTATTCGGAAGAGGCTTTGGCGGATATTTTTTATCACTATGGTGAGGAGAGAATGTCACGAAAGCTGGCGAGAGCTATTTGTACTGATCGAAAAATAAAACTTTTTAAGTCGACGCAGGAGTTGGCGGGCTTAGTTGAAAGAGTTCTGGCTGTAAAAAAACATGGTAAAGTATTTAATCCCGCAGCAAGAATTTTTCAAGCGATAAGAATAGAGGTGAATGATGAGCTTAATGCTTTGAAGGAAGCCCTAAATCAGGCGATGGAAATTTTAAAGATTGGTGGTCGTATTGTTGTAATTTCCTACCACTCGCTAGAGGATCGCATTGTGAAACAATTTTTCAAGAATCTTGAGCGACCTCCGGTGAAGTCTCCGGAATTGGCGGTTTATCAAAATTTTGATGAGCCGATTGTCGAGGCTTTAAGCAAAAAACCAGTAGTACCTACGGAAGAAGAAATTGCGCGAAATCCGCGTAGTAGAAGCGCGAAGATGCGTGCGTATGTGAAGGTGAAAGAGTTTGTAGTTGAGAAAACAGATGATTGGCAGTCTTAAATAATCCTAAAAAAATGTCACAACTGATCCTTAATCGAGGTGATTCCTACCAGAGAAGCCTTTTTGCCAAAGTGATGAGAAATTTTCATCTTGGTCCTTATTTTCTGATTTCTTCTTTGATTGTTTTCGTGGCTTTGGTTACAGTTATTACGCTGATGTTTTCCACCAGACAGGTTACCAAGGGATATTTGCTGGAAAAACTGGAGAGTGAACAGCAGGAGCTGATCAAGGGTAGGGAAGAAGGTAATATGAGAATTTCGCAGGCGAGATCATTGACTAATATCAAAAATTCTTCGAGGGTTCGAATAATGAGGAAGCCTGATACACTGGTATATGTGGAGGGGCAGACGGAGATTGCGAGCAGGTAGGGGGGTTTATTTGACTGGTTTAAGTGATTCGCGCTTGCTCAGTGGGAATGTTATATGGCCACATTACGGAGGTTTACAATAAATTTAAATTCAACATTATGGAAGTAAAAATACTAGATGCAAGTTCAAACGCAACGGTGGTTCAACTTTCATGGCGTAAGTTTCCAGGTATTGTAATTCAAGGTGACAGCCTTTCGATTTTATTATCACAAATTGAATACGTAAAAAAACATTTAGGCGATAGGGACGAAGAATTATTGGGAGAAATAGAAAATTTGTATGATCAGCTGAAAGGGCTTTCGGTTCATTACGAGAACGTGTTGACAAAAAATGGTATTGAACTGCCATACTGATATGTCTACAAAAGTGCGTAAAAAATCGGATATTTTGATCGTTTTAGATTTAGACGAGACTCTAGTCTATGCGACAAAAACAAGACTGAAGCATAAAGAGGATTTCAGAATTTTTGATTACTTTGTATACAAAAGGCCGTATTTCGAATTTTTCATACAGGGTCTTTTTGATCGTTTTAGAATAGGGATTTGGTCTTCAGGTAGCGATGATTATGTTGGCGAGATAGTTAAGCATATAAAACCTGATAATGTTAATTTTGAAATGATTTGGGGCAGAAGCCGCTGTTCGGTTGTAAAAAATTTTGAAACTCAAGATTATTTTTACGAAAAAAGGCTCGATAAACTAAAGAATAAAGGCTTTAAACTGGAAAAAATTCTTCTTATTGATGATTCACCGGAAAAAACCAGGAAAAATTATGGTAATGCTGTGTATATTGGCGAATTTAAAGGTAGCAAAAGCGACAAAGAGTTGCCGAAATTGCTAAAATATCTAATTTCGTTAGAGAATACCGAGAATGTGAGAATTCTGGAAAAAAGGGGTTGGTATATGTAATATGTGAATTGGCGCGACTTTCCTAAGGCGTTTTGATTGCATAATTCATGGCGGCGATCTGTCGTTTCGTGATTTTATTTCCTGGTACTTCATGTTGCAAGCATGCGCGATCTCATGATGTTCTTTGCAAAGTGGAGCAAGATAGTGTGGATTGTGGCTTCCGGATAAGGAAAATCGTTGCGTATGATGGATGGTGGTGGCAGGTTTTTGGCAATTTTCAATGGAACATTTTGTGCCGAATTCTTCT
>CAYZOB010000041.1:0-12261 GCA_964480115.1 uncultured Candidatus Peribacteria bacterium | reverse complement strand
ATACACGCACTTAACCTCATCGTTCAGCCCGGGCTTGTAATCCATTTTCTTTATTTTCCACTGCAAATATTCTACCGCCGAACCGGCTATCGTCCTTGCCTCGTTTTGATTCATACTGCTCTTGATATCATTCATCGTATCTATTGTGTTCATCTGCAAATCTATCGCGACTATCATCATCAAAGCGAAAATGCACAGGGCTATGATTGAAATGAAACCCCCGGGTTTTCCTCCAGAATTTTCTGTCATTGAAGAAAGATTTAAAATTTACCGCAGTATATCATGGAAAATTTTTAGCGGAAAGTTGGCATTATTCTTCCGGCTTCTTCTCTGGCTTCTAAAATTGAGATGAATAATTCGTTTCTTTGCATACCCGGCCATACTGCCGGATTGAGTTGATCTTCTACATCTGAATCGTTGAGGGAGCCCTGATAGTTTCGAAATCGGAATGGTACTGTTGTCAGTGGACGTTTTGTCGAGTCTACCATAGAGAGGTGTAGATGAGGAATTGGTCCCACCCAACCGGTTAATCCGGTTGCAGCCAATAATTGACCCCTGGTAATTTCTTGTCCTTTGGTTACTTGAATACTGTCGGGATTTAAATGCTGAAGCATTGCAAAAATTTTGTCATCGTCAGGACTGGTTATTTCTATGCTGGTAGCCCAGTTGTTTCTGGCTTTTTGTGGGTCGAAACCTCTGTAGCAATCGGTGTATTTCATTACTCGTCTTACGATGCCGTCTTGTACTGCCGTGACAGGAGTGTCTATGGGTAGTGCAAAATCAACACTGTAGGATAAATCAATAACGCTGGATGAATTGTGGCTAAAGGGACTGTTGAATCCTTGAGCGATAACTACTGCGTGTTTATCTTGATCAAAAGGAAGATCAATGCATTTTTCTTTTGTCGTAACAGCATAATGATTAGACATCAACATATTTTTAGCGAACCTTAGCCTTTAACGCCGTTTCCAGGATTTGATTTTCCTTGAAGTCTTTGCCAAGTTTTAAATATTTTCGATAATCTTTGCCGCATTCCGTGAGAGTTTTTTCCGGTACAAGGCCGATTATTTCACTTTCCAGAATTTCCACGTCTTCTTTTTTTGCTTCTTTTTTAATCAGGTCAAAGACGGTTTTGATGCCGGTGATTTTGTGATTGGTAAGATTCATGGAAATCTGCACGATACCGCGATTTTCGAGTTCCAGTCCCAGGGCTTTTACCGAAGGCAGTCCGCCATTGCTGAAACGGATTTTTCTGGCAATTTCCCGGGCTAGAAAAATGTCATTGCTTGCCAAATTTACGTTGTAGGCGATGAGAATTTCGCGTACGCCGATGGCAATAGCACCGGCTGGCCCCAGTTTCTCCGGACCATAATCCGGCTTCCTGTTTGGATTTGTGCCGATATCTTCTTTCAATCGTTCGTAACCTATATTGCGTATGTCACTCAGATTTTCACGTTCGATGCTGGGAGCAGCTTTTTCGTAGAGATAGACCGGAATTTTTAGATCTTTCGCTATGCGGGTGCCGAGTTTCTTTGCTAAATCCACACATTCTTTGATAGTGATATTTTTCAATGGTACCAGTGGAAGGACATCGGTGGCTCCAATGCGAGGATGTACGCCTTTGTGTTCACTGACATCTATCAATTTTGAAGCGGTTTTTACAGCTTCAAAAGCGGCGGAGCAGACTGCTTTTGGGTCACCGGCAAAAGTGATGACAGTGCGATTATGGTTGTGGTCGCTGGTGAGGTGAAGAATATGGACTCCTTTGACTTTGGCAATACTGTCGCGGATTTTTTTGATTTTTTCCTGATCGCGACCTTCACTAAAATTCGGAATACATTCAATAAGTTTTTTCATAGGTACTTTATAGGCCATATTTGGAAACTTGCAAGGAAATGGGGGACTGGGCTAGAAAAAATTATCGCGAGAAAACTTGATTTTCCATCCATCTTGATTAGTCTACCGTGCAGTCGCTTGATAAAAAATCGGGCTGCCGCCTTGAAGGCAGTTTTGAGTGTTTTGTTGTATGATAATGGCAACCTCTTCGTTATTTTCGTATTTCTGGAGGATGGTAAGCATTTGAGCGTTATCATCCACAGGGAGCTTGTATTTCAAGTAAACTTCGTCCAGTTTCTTATGATTTTCGGCATTGTTTTCGGCCAGTTTTGGGTCTTTTATGACCATGCAGGTGAATTCGATATTTGCGTTGATAAAAGCGGAATACTCCTCGTATTCACCGGTAATGATTTTTTTGCGGGGATTGCAGCTTTTCAGACCGAAAATTATCAGGGCTAAAATGAGCAAAAAGCTGAAAAGAACTATGAGGATTCTTTTATTCATGGTTGAAGTGTGAAACTTTTCGGGAATTAATTCAATGAAAAGTTTATTGATTCTTGCGATTTTTCAGTTTTTCGAATTCTCGCTGAAAGAATCTCACGGCGTTCAGACATTCTTTGGCTTTCTGATTGTCCGGTTCGATTTGGAGAGTTTTTTTGAATAATAGGGCGGCGCGATCGAAATCTTTGTCGTTCAAATGACAGACGCCGAGGTCATTGAGAATTAAAGGATCGTTTGGAGCGAGATAAAGTGCTCTTTCGAGAAGAATTATGCCTCTTTTAGCCTGGCCAAAATGGTACATGCTCCAGCCGAGGCAGCGGAGAATTTCCGGATGATTCGGATAGTCTTTGTCAGCGTGTTCCAGAAGTTCCACGGAGTCTTTCCAATTGCCGGTGCAGGAGTAGACAAAGCCGAGAAGATAGTTGGCGTTGGCACTGTTTTTGTTTAATTTTATAGCATGTCTGAGAGCTTTTTCGGCGCGATCATATTTGCGGAGACTCAAATAGTTGTCGCCGATTTCTTCGTAGGCTTCCACGCAGCCAAGATCACCTGAGAGAATTCTTTCGCAGAGATGAATGGCTTCGACGTGTTTGCCTTCATTTTTCTTTTTATCCGCCTCTTCTATCAGAGGGTGAATTTTTTGCTCCGACATATTTTTTGTTTTTATTATCTGGTAATTATAGCAAAAAAATCGTTCTCATTCAAGGCTCACGAGGTGGTTTCCCGTATTAAGCCTGTTGACAGAATTTTGGTTCGTGAGACGGGTGTCGCATCATGATTTTCGTCACGCTTAAGTACGTTGAAAATCGTAAATACTGCCTAGTTTTAGCATTTGACTAAGTTCATCCAGGGCGTCATCAAGATAGACTCGTGCTCCATCATTTATGTTGTCAATTTCCTCCTTTGATAAAACTATTCTTAATCTTAAACAAGCTGGGCCTCCACCATTTCTCATGCTTTGCGTAACATTGGCGACTTGATAAGCGGAAATGAGGTTGCGTATTTAGCCTTGCTGGTCATTTTTTAATGCTGCAATTCTTTCTCGGAGGTTTAGTTCTACTGCATGAGCACGAAGTTCATCTTCGAAATCTTTACCATGAAGAATCTTGTTAATTTCAGAAATTCTACCCGGGGCAATGTCAATATCCTTCGGATCTGCAATAAGTGAGCCACTTACGCAATTTGCACCGCCCTGTAGCTCCATAAAGCCACGGGTCGCTTTCTGAAGAATGGGTGGAAGCACCTTATAAGTGACGTCAGGGGGAAGTTTTGCTACAAGTTGTTCAACAAAAGGACCAAAAGATTGCATGCCAATTATGGATCCTTCACTCACTGACAAATTTAGAGCGCAGGTGCTTACAATCTCTGCTGGAATGTTCAGGTGTCCTACGCCAAGTTTATCCAGCTTTTGAGTGATTTCTGAAGAGTTTTCGATTTTTTCGAGTGCCAGAAGTGCAATTCTAAGCTGACCCCTCACGCCAAGAATGAAAACTGAAACCAGATCACGGTGAAATTGATCGGTATTGATTGTAAGAACGTGGTCTGGACGAAAAATATTATTCAGCCAATCCCGGCCCTTTTGGTTTGAGCGAGATAAATCTCCCTTACCCATAGCTAAAACACTTTCAGATTTTCCATATTTGTCTTGGATTGCGTGCGGTAAAAAAGTAAAATCTCCACCTTCCAATTCATGATCTTCAGGTTGAGTAACAACATTTTTTATACCAAGACATTCAACGATTTTTTTGGCAATATAATGCTCAAGCAGTCTTGGGGTTGCAGTCATTCTATTTAGAACATTCAGGTAGTTGGTTTGCCCCGGCAGCTGATAACCGGATATATAATCTACGGTAAAAACATCATCCGGATCAGGCTCACCAAGTATGTCCTTTGTAACCCTGGCCATTGCTTCTGAACTTTCAAACTGGAGGACATTTCTTCCTTGTTCCCTGTAAAGATCAGCCAGTCCTTCAATCACTCTTTTTCCGTTTCCGGCTGGTTGAACGTTTCCCTGATTTACAGCTTCAAGCATGCTAGGATTACCTTGAGCGGCAATCTGGATTGGCTTTGTTCTCCACTCCGGTGGTGGAGTCATCATGACGAAATATTTTCGAAGTGCTGAATTGGACGAGTCAGCATATCTGTCAACATCAGCTTCTTCATGTGTTGTGGATGATTTCGAGTCGATATCATTTGCCATATTTATTTTTTAATACTCTTCAGGAATTTCAAATATTCGCCGCTTAGTTCTTTGTGTTTCAGGGCGAAATGCGTGACGGCTTTCAGGTAGCCGAGTTTGTCGCCCGTGTCGAAACGTTCGCCGATGATTTCGTAGCCGAAAATGGGGGAGTGTTTGATAAATTCGCGCATGCCGTCAATGAGGCGGAGTTCCTTGGCGCTAGCCACATGCTCAGCTTGCTGCGCGCCGTGCGCCATTCCTGTCGGCGCCGGGTAGGCGCGCCACGTACTTTCAAGGTCTTTCATTAATTCCGGCGTGATAATGTATTTACCTATAATTGCGAGATTGGAAGGGGCTTTGGCCGGTTTAGGTTTTTCCACCAGACTCTTAATTCTGTGACTTTTATTAGTTTTAAAATTTTCTTTGAAAATTTTTACAATACCGTATTTTTCCGAATCCTTTTTATCAATTTTATGCAGGCCGATAATGGGCGTGCCCAGTTTTTCATATTCTTTTATTAATTGAGCGATGGCCGGCGTTTTGCTGTCGT
Source organism: uncultured Candidatus Peribacteria bacterium (assembly GCA_964480115.1). GTDB lineage: Bacteria > Patescibacteriota > Gracilibacteria > UBA1369 > LOWO2-01-FULL-3 > JACRIB01. The sequence goes on along the minus strand of CAYZOB010000041.1, from coordinate 7,195 downwards.
AAATATCATCACCGAAGAGAACGGCAAACGGTTCATCTTTTACAAATTCCTTGGCGCAAAGTATGGCGTGGCCGTCACCAAGCGGTTTGGGCTGTCTGACGTAGCGAAATTTGGCCATTTTTTCAATTTTTTCCAATTCACGAATGGCTTTGTGCTTGCCGCTTTTTTCCAGATGCGAAATTAGTTTTGGAGAAATATCAAAATAGTCCTCGATGGATTGTTTGCCTTCGGCGGTAATGATAATGATTTCTTCAATTCCGCTGGCTACGGCTTCTTCCACAAGATATTGAATGCAGGGTTTATCAACTATAGGAAGCATTTCCTTGGGCTGGGATTTTGTGGCTGGAAGAAAACGAGTGCCCAGTCCGGCTGCTGGGATAATAGCTTTGCGGATTTTCATCAGGCTTCGATTTTTATAATCTTGGTTTGCTTTGTTTCGCCCTTGGGTATACGAATTTCCAGCACGTTATTGTCAAAAGACGCGGAAACATTTTTACTGTCGGCTTCTTCCGGTAATACTATGGCGCGGGAAAAATTTCCCCAAAAGCATTCCTGAGTGTAGTAATTTTCCTCCGCGACCGCTTCACGTAATGGTCTTTCGCCTTGAATCACCAGCACGTCATTGGTAATGGAAAGTTTGATGTCATCTTTGTTTATGCCGGCGATAGGAGCCAAAATCACTAATTCATTAGCGGTTTTATAAATGTCTACGGAGAGCTGGCCGATCTCTTGTTTAAGAGGTTCGTTGCTGTCGTTTGGTTGAGGATGAATTTTTATACTGGTGGGTTTCATTGTTTGCGTAATTATTTTATTATTCCTCGCTATCGCTTTTAGCATCGACTTTAACTGCGGAATCTTTTGGGAGGACATGTGTGTCTTTGAAATATTTTTTCAATTCCGTGCCGCTGATATTTTCTTCTTTAATCAAGTCTTCGGAAATTTGAATCATTAATTTTTTATGTTTGGTAATTAATTCTTTAGCTTTGTCGTAGGCTTTTTCTAGAGTTTTTTTGATTAATTCATCAATTTTGGCGGCACTTTCTTCGGAATAATTTTTCATATGACCGAAGTCACGACCAAGAAAAATTTCATCGTTGCTTTCGCCGAAAACAACCGGACCCATGCTGCTCATGCCATATTTTGTAATCATTGAACGGGCAACTTTTGTCGCGCGTTGCAGGTCACTGGAAGGTCCGGTGGAAGTTTCGCCAAAGAAAATTTCTTCAGCTACATAACCACCAAGCATCATGGCCAAGTCGTCTTCAAAGTGACTTTTGGAAACATAATTTTTTTCTTCATCCGGACGGGACCAGGTTACTCCACCGGCCATGCCGCGAGAGATAATGGAGACTTTGTGAATCGGGTCGCAACCCGGTAATAGATGTCCGATAAGGGCATGTCCGACTTCGTGATAAGCGGTTAATTTTTTCTCTTTGTCACTCATGATGCGCGATTTCTTTTCCGGGCCGAGTAATACTTTTTCAATGGATTGTTCCACTTCATGGGAGGAAATTATTTTCTTATTGTGTTTTGCCGCTAGAATTGCGGCTTCATTCATCAAGTTTTCAAGATCAGCTCCGCTAAATCCTATTGTGCCTTTGGCAACTTTTTTAAAATCAACATTTTTGGCAATCGGTTTGTTGCGACTGTGTACTTTGAGAATTTCTTCACGGGCTTTCAAGTCGGGAGAATCCACTACCACTTTACGGTCGAAACGGCCGGGACGCAGTAAGGCCGGATCGAGAATGTCCGGTCTGTTAGTGGCGGCGATTACGATAACATTTGTGCCTGTTTCAAAGCCGTCCATTTCCGTAAGAATCTGATTTAGAGTTTGTTCGCGCTCATCATGGCCACCACCCATGCCGGCTCCTCGGTGACGACCAACGGCATCTATTTCATCAATAAAAACAATGCAAGGTGCATTACGTTTCGCTTTAGTGAAAAGATCGCGCACGCGGGAAGCACCCACGCCTACGAACATTTCCACAAATTCGGAACCGGAAATATTAAAGAAAGGCACTTCGGCTTCACCGGCGACGGCGCGAGCCAGGAGGGTTTTACCAGTACCCGGTGAGCCTACAAGCATTACACCTTTGGGAATTTTGGCGCCCATCACGCGATATTTTTCCGGATTTTTCAGGAAATCCACGACCTCTATGAGTTCTTCCTTGGCTTCATTACAACCGGCCACGTCTTCAAAAGTGGTTTTTTGTTTACCTTTGTCGTAGAGCTTTGCGCGGCTTTTGCCAAAGGAAAGAGCTTGATTATTGCTGGATTGTGCCGAGCGCATCATGAAAACAAAAAAGCCGATGATGAGCAGGAAGGGCACGAAGCCTATCAATAAATCGGTCCAGAACTTGCCGCCAGCCGTGTTTTCGATGTTGATGGGAAGTTTGGCGATAGTATCTTTTTCCACGCCGGCTTGTTCCAGAATATCGTAGACGCTGGAGCCCGGTTCTTTAAAAGCGTAGTATTTACTGCCATCCACCAGTTCGAGATTTATTTTGTTGTCAGCGACGCTGAGAAGCTTTATGTTGCCTGCTTCAACTCTTTCGACAAGAGTATTAAGCGTAATTTCCTTGGTGTTGGAGTCACCGGCATTGCCGATGAGCATGACCGCCGCAATGATGAGGGCTATAACTATAAGAGTGAGGAGTCCACTTTTTCGTCGTGGAACATTGGAGATTGGCATAAAACAATGAATAATTAAGAATTAACGATTCGCAATTTTTCTAAAGCATTATAGTTTTAATGATGATGTTTTTGCAAAGCAAAAACAGTTTTGTGGCTAGCAATAGTTACTATATTATTTTTTATGGAGATGGTAAGTGAACCGAGTTTTTTCTTTTTGTTGCCGATATTTTTCTCGATCATTTTAAGTATTTCGGTCAAATTTATGCTTTTGAGGTTTTGGGTGTTACCAATATGGTGTTCGTAGATTTGGAGGAGAATAATTTTTTGGAGTGCAAGGGGGAGGGCGCGGAAAGCGGCGCCAGAGAATTGGCTTCCGATGATGAGGTGTTTTTTTAACCAGTCTTGGGCTTGCGCTTTTAGATATTCGTTGATTTCGCTGATGTTTGAGGTATTTTTTGCTAAAGTTGCGGTGATGGAAGGATTAATTTCCTTTAACAGTGGTACGATTTTGTGGCGAATGAAATTGCGTTTGTAGAGTAGGGAGTTGTTGCTTTTGTCGACACAAAAAGAAAGCTTGTGGGAGTGGAGAAAGTCGAAAATTTCTTGTTTGGAAATTCCGAGAAGGGGGCGGAAAAGGGACGGGTGATGTTGTAATTGCTCTACTTCCTGCATGCCGGCGAGTCCTTGCAAGCTGGCACCGCGAGCAAAATTCAGAATGATCGTTTCCAAATTGTCATCGGCGTGATGGGCGGTGAGGATAAATTTGGCGTGGTGTTTTTTCGCCAGTTTTTTAAAAAAATCATAGCGGACTTTACGGCCGGTTTCTTCCAGGCCATGCTTGTATTTTTGGCTTAGAGATTTGATGTCGGTGGTGATGTGGGCGAAGGTCGTGGTGGATGATTTTGGTGGATCTGTTATGCAGTTGTCATGACAAGTTGCGGAGGTAGTACAGAGTTTGCAGACAAACTCCTCATCCTTGTCCGCTTCTTTTCGTAGTTTATGATTAACATGGGCAACGATTACTTTAATCGGTAGTTTTTTAAGAAAATGCAGCAGGAATACCGAATCCGGGCCGCCGGAAATTCCAGCGATGACGATGTCACCGGGTTTGAGATGGTTTTTTAGAGTGAGGAGAATTTTGGTTTCCAATTTTTTAATTTCTTGTGTGTTCATTGGTCTGAATTGGGAGCCGATAAAGTCTGCCCGGGCAGACTTTATCGGCTGAATTAGTGCTTTAAGATAGCCGTTTTAGCCTTTCCGGATTGTTCAGTCCGCTCAGCCTGATTATTTCCTCAAAATTATCATCCTCTGCGGCCTTATTCACCATGATTTTGCCACATTTTTCGCATTTATGCGAAAGCATCCAGCCTTTTTTGCCGTTATGCTTGAGTTGGTATGGTTTCATGAGGCCGTGGCATTCACTCAGACGATCACCGGGGCTTTTTTCGTCTACATGGAGAGAATAAAGGCATTTGGTACAGTGATTGCGGCAACTATGGCCATGCTTGGAATTATGGATGCCGCAGTTCCGGCAGTCAAATTCTTCATTGATAACGGTGAAGCTCATGGGAACAATATATCACTAAGTAGGCTTGTTCGTGAGCCGTTTTTATGATATACTTACTTGATGGGTGCGAGCCTACAAAATAACTAAAATAATATGAAAAGAGTATCTTTCTTGCTTTATTTGGGCGCTGCGGCGCTGGTTGTCATGGTGCTTTATTCCGCCTATGTCTTTTGGCAGAAGTCGGTGCGTGTCGACCAGGTTGTTGTTCTTGAGAATTCGATGAATGATTATCAGGCAAAAATAGCGGAAAAGGAGAATGCTCAGATTGTTCAGGCAATTAATGCAAAACAAACCGTAAAAGATCTAAAAAAAGGCACAATAGAATGGTCCAAGGCCATCAATAATGTTCGTGAGACAGTGCCTCAAGACGGTATTGAACCTATTGTACAAATTCTTTCTTATTCCGGATCTACCGCCAGCGATCTGGCTTTAAATATGAAGACTGTTGAAGGTAGTGAAAATCCTTATCTGGATGTGGCGGCGGTTATCAAGAGTTTTAGCGATAGTCCATTATTTGCAGATGCTTTTGTGCCTTCCATTTCTGCCGGAGCTGATAAGTCCGGTTCGACAATTTTAAGTTTTACCTTGAGTGCCAAATATATGGCACCAAAAGATGACTGGGCTTCCACACAGGTTTCACGTTAAAAAATAAAAATATAAATTCAAAAATATGAATGAACAAGAAATACGCTTTACGGAAAATTCCAATAAAACTTCTTTGATCGGAGTTTTTCTCATTGTGCTGGTGGTGGCCGGATATACTTTTTTACTTAGACCGGTTTCGGCTCAGCTGGATGTTCTAAAAGCTGATGTTTTGGCAAAAAATGTTGAGCTTGAGACTTTGAAAACCAAACTTGGTGATTTGAATCAGGCGGAAGAAGAGTTGCAGCTCACCAGCGAGGTGCAGAGGCAGGAGAGTTTGAAAGCCGTGCCGGTGGGCATAAATGAAGACCTGGTTATCAAGGACATAATTCAGATTGCCAAGGATAATAGCGTGACTTTGAATTCCATCAGTTTTGCTAAAGGATCGAGTAATAAAGAGGGGATTGGCAGTTTGCGAATTTCTTCCACTTTTCAGGGAAATTATGGTGATTTGACCAATTTCTTGATGGGTCTGGAGCAGAACGGGCGGATATTTCGTGTGGATTCGGTGAGCGTGCAGATTAGTAAATTAGCAATTTCCGATCTGGAGAGAGTCAGTTTTTCTTTGTCGATTGATACTTATTTTCAACAAAAATAAATATGGAAGATCTGGTTTCCGGAATTGAGACAGGTGATGAGATTTTGAGACAAATTGAGCATGTGAAAAAGGCCGAAAAGGAGCAGGTGATTTATGGTGTTTACAATAATTCCGACAAAAGTATTTTGACGAAAATCAATGATTTTCTGATTGATAATTCGAAAATTACGCTCAAGGACAAGTCGTATTTTTTTCATATGTTGGCGGTGATGGTGGATGCCGGAATCCCCGTGGTGCAGGCTGTGAAATCATTGGCTGCGCGCAGCGAAAATTTGCGCTTCCAGCGTATTCTGAATACTATTGCTCACAGCTGTGATTCCGGAGCGGTTTTGTCCGACGCGATGAGTCGTTTTGATGATATTTTTGATGAATTGGAGATCGGTATTGTAAAATCCGGTGAAGCTACGGGTAATCTCAATACTATGCTTTTTAAACTGTCCGATCAGCTGGATAAAAAGCATGATTTACAGATGAAGCTTTGGGGTGCGGCGGTATATCCGATTGCGGTTTTGTGCGTGTTGATTTTGGTGTCTATCGGTATGATGGTGTGGATTTTCCCCAGCCTGTTGTCATTGCTGAAAGAAGGTGGTGTGACTGAGGATAAATTGCCCGTGGCTACGCGTATTTTGATGGGATTGCAGACGGCCGTGACTGGTTATTGGTGGTTGATTTTATTGGTGATTTTGGGAATTTACGGTTTATTCAGTATGTATGTGAATAGCGCGAATGGCGCGGTAAGCTGGGATTATTCAAAGCTCAAATTTCCGATTGTGGGTCAAATGATTCGGAGGGTGCAGGTGTTCAATTTCATCAGTATGTTGGGAATTTTGATTGATTCGGGTTTGCCAATTATTGCTTCGCTGAAAATCACCGGCAATGCTTTGAAAAACAGGATTTATAAATTGAAAGTGCAGGAAGTGCTTAATGAGGTGAAAAATGGTAAAAAGATTTCTGAATGTTTGCGTGACAGTGATTATCTTTTTCCCGGTGAAATCGTGGAAATGTTTGCGGTGGGCGAGGCTTCGGCCAGTATTGCGAAGGTAGCGGAGAAAATTTCCGCTCAATATCAGAGAGAAATCGATAACTCTTTGAAGAAATTAACTTCGATTTTTGAACCGGTGATGATTTTGGTGGTTGGTGTTTTTGTCGCTCTTTTAGCTTTGGCTATTATGGCGCCGATTTTCAATCTGGGGAATACGGTTGGTGGATAAGAATTTTAAGAATTTTCGCATGAAATTTTTATTGGAAAATATTGAAAGAGCTGCGAAGAGGCAGTCGCCGGTTGCAACCAATGGGTTTACCTTGGTGGAAATTTTGGTGGTGATGGGAATTATTGCCATGCTGAGTACTTTGGCGGTGAATGGGTATATTTCCTATCGTAGAACGGCTTTGCTTGATTTGGGTGCGGATAATTTGATTTCGCAGATCAATCGCATGAAGTCGAAGGCGACGTATGGAAGTAGTGGGGTGAATGCGGCGAAATTTGAGGAGATTAAGGGGAAATTGGATGGTGGTGGTGGGAGTGTTGAAGCTGTTGCTGTCGGCGACGATCAGAACAAACCACAATGCTATGGAGTTGTTTTTGAATCTTCGGCCGTAAAAAGCTTTTCAGTGGATTTTTTTAATACGAAAGTGTGGAAACCTGGTAAGCAGTCTTGGGAATATCAAGGCTGTGAGGATCAGGTGGGAGATAGTTCGAAATTGGCTCTTGAGATCGACCCGCAGATGCAGATTTTTGGGCTTGGAGGTAAGAC